>NZ_JBHSHQ010000036.1:0-11563 GCF_042652985.1 Ruoffia tabacinasalis
GGAAACTATTGGGTGGCAACATTGTGTATTTTTCGTTGCAAAACTATGTACTTCTCTATTGCAAAACACATATGGAGAGAAAAGTAAGTATGTCAGGTATTTTGAAGGTGTTAGGGGTATTTGTGTTAGGCTTGTCACTTCTAACTAATAGCTTACTAGTAGTGCAGGCTGAAGAAGATTTCAAGTTTGGTCTGGAAATGTTGTTGTCTGATCACAAAGATTTACTTGAAGGAAAGCGAGTGGGGCTTGTAACGAATCCTACTGGAATTGACCAGGATTTAAATACAACTGTTGATTTGTTATTTGAATATTTTGAGATTGAATTAACCGCTTTATATGGTCCAGAACATGGGGTTCGTGGGAATGCTGAAGCGGGGGAGTATGTTGAATTTTATACGGATCCAGAGACAGAATTACCGGTATATAGTTTATACGGGGAGACACGTAAACCAAGTCCAGAGATGTTAAAAGATGTGGATCTACTCGTCTTTGATATTCAAGATGCGGGGGTAACTTATTATACTTATGTTTGGACGTTGTATAATATTATGGAAGCAGCCTCTGAAGAAGGGAAGCAAGTGGTCGTACTTGACCGTCCGAACCCGTTAGGCGGAGATTTAGTTGCTGGTCCAGTGGTAGTTGAAGAAGAGCATTCTTCTTTTGTTGGTTTAAAGGATTTGGCGTTAGTTCACGGGATGACTTTTGGAGAGTTGGCTCAGTATTTTAATGGGGAATTTGATTTAGGTGTGGACCTAAAAGTGGTTGAAATGCAAGGCTATGACCGAAGTGAATATTATGCTGACCTAGATATTCCATTCGTGATGCCATCACCCAATATGCCAACAACCGATAGTATAGATGTTTATCCAATTACCGGATTTTTTGAGACATTCGAGAATGTTTCCGAAGGCCGAGGCACAACAAAACCATTCCAATTAGTTGGATCAGACTTTGTGAATGGTAAGGAATACGCCCAAGCATTGAATGACCTTAACTTAAGTGGTGTTAAATTCAGAGCAGCTGCCTTTACTCCCGCTCCTGGACAAAAGCTTGAAGGGAAGCTCGTTGAAGGCGTTGAAGTTTATGTGACAGACCGTGAAGAATATGATCCACTTTATACTGGTCTATCTATGATTCAAGTGTTGAATAATCTATACCCAGATGAGATTGAGTGGCGAGAAGATCAATGGCTAGCTAAATTAACTGGTAAGTCGTATATTGAAGAGGACTTGAAAGCAGGTCTGCCAGTGGAAGAAATCATCGCAAAATGGGACGAAGAATTATCATCATTTAAATCAACACGTGAAGAATATCTTATCTACCCAAGTGGTGAAGAAGAATAGAATATATGCGAGCACCTCCTTAGAAATGAATCTTGGGAGTTTTTTTTACGTAAGGATGCTTTTACTCAAAGGAAGTCGCCCTAGACATAATATAGATGAATTTTTATAGAAATGGTTACAATAATACCAGAGATGATTGAATAAAGTAATTTTATGAGTTTCAATAAAATTTTAAATATTAAGTTTATTGGATTGCTAGTTAGAGAAATAGTTGTCACAACTTTTATTGAATATTATTTAGTAGCTGACTCCGCCATAATGTAATATTCAGCTTGGGATGGATGATTGAATCGGCCAAGTATATTTGCGTTTGGTGGGAGAGGGTGTGGATTGTTGTGGGTTTAAAGTTGATATAAGAATATTGAGGCGTGTCCAGTGTGTAGCGCACCCTTAAAAACGGACTATTTGACTTAATCTGTGTATTGTTTTTCTATGAATCATTTCCATCCCTGAATTTAATATGAAGGAAAGAAACTACACTAGCACGGAATCTGTCTAATTCATAAACAAAGGCAATCAATATCCATATGGATTTTATCCATTCGCATTTGGAGTCCGGCTTAAATTTTTCAGAGTAGCAGAAACTTTAGGCAGGCTATAACAATACTTAATGTGTGAAATCCTTCGCAACACTCAATTAGTAAGGAGAATTAAAAGGCGGACCCAAAGCGCGAATAGATTATCTTAATCTTCGCATTAGGGATTTAGTGATATATGGGTAGATGTACTCATAAATTGTATTAATTCACCTATTATTCTGAATTGAATCACTCACCCAACAAATTATATCAGCACCACACGAAGTCCTTTAGAGGGCTAAAAAAAAGTAATTTCCAGAACCAGGGGAATCATTTTTTTGTTCAGAGTAACTTCTACTGAGCGATTTCAATTCAAACTCCATCAACCATTCATTGCTATACATCATAATTTAACACAGGTCTATTTCTTAGAATTTCTTATACTCTCCAATACTTCAACATACAAGTCTTTGATCTCATTTGCTAGTGGGTGGTTTTTATTGGTTAATCTGAGATTCCTTTATACGTCCTACTATAATGGTTTCATTCATAGCATATTCATTTGACAATCTAATATAGTGTAATTAAGTCAGTCATTGATGCTTGAAATTTAGTATGACAAGTATAATGTTACTTATTTTAAATTATCATAATAGCGCTAGTATTTTGAAAATTTATAATATTTTATATAGATTGAGTAACTTTGGTATAGCTATAATTAAAGTATTTGTATATAGAATTTGGAATAGTATATCACGATAATATTTTTAAATATTTCTTTAATTTTATTAAAAAAGGTATATAATATATTTATTAATAATAAATTAGGAGAATAATATATTATGAGTAGTAGTATGGGTAAGAAATCTTTAAAGAATTCCTTAATGTTTCGCTCTAGTTCACTCTTAGTTGTCGCAGGTTTGGCCTTAATGGCAAATTCACAAGATGTCAAAGCACAAGATGATGCGGTTGTCACTGAAAGTATAGTTGAAGAAGTCGTAGTGTTCGAAGAAGCTCTTCCTGTAGTTGAGGAAGTAGTGGAGGAAGAGACAGCTGTTATTGAAGAAGATGAGGCTGTTTTGGATGAAGTAGTTGAAGGTGATGTAATCTCTGAAGCTATAGAATCTGCTATTGTGGAAGAGGTGGAGGCTGAAGAGTCAACTGATAAAGTTGATGACGCATCTGAAACAATTATAGAAGCAGAATCTGATGATAATATGCAATTTGAGAATTCTATTGAAGTTGATGTTACTGAAGAACTGAAACCAGTAGAAAATCTAAGTACTGAAGTTGCAGAAGATAAACTAGTAGCAACTTCCTTCGAAACTCAAAATTCTCCAGAAGCTGTAACTAGCGGACAAAAACAATTCCCTGAACATAACAGTCAAACAGCGAAGAACATTGCTGATCAACGCGATTATGAATTTGCTGAACATTTGAAAAATAATGGATTTGATCCGAATAAACCGGAAGTATTTTATGAATATCTTGAGAGTTTAGATGTAGAACTTCAACAAACACAAGTTTTAGAAGAAAACTTAAGTGATTTATATGGTAAGTACGATACACTCTGGTGGAATAATCAAATATCTGCTGAAGAGTACAATACTTTTTTATCTGCATATCACACTAAAGTTTATGATTACCAAAATCAACGATATACTTTAAATGATCGTGTTAATTCATTCTCTTATATTCAAAGTAATCTTGATTATTATAATAATTTGATTCAAGGTTTAGAGACAGTAGAAATTATTGAAAATGTTTCTCCTGATGAAGAAACCAGATTATTTAATGAGAATTATCAAAAATTAAAAGGTTCCCAAAGTACTGTCCAAAATAATATTTCAACTATTGATGCTGAAATAACGGATATAAGAGAACTGTTAAATGAGAATAGTCTTTCTATTGAATCAATGGAAGACTACCTTATTCAAATGGGTTCTAAGAGAAATGAAAAATCTGAATTAGAATCTGAATTAAGTTCAATACATAATAACATGTCTAGTTATGAAAGATTTATCTCATATATACCGGGAGAATATAATAGTCCTTGGCCTGAGGATCCAGTTGAAGAAGAATTTTCATGGGAAGATTATTTTAATAATGTACCATCACATAATAGTGAAGTTGGACAAATATTAGATGAGTTTCGTGATAAGTTGATAGACAACCATTTAAAAAACAATGGTCTAGAGGAAATTCAATTTGATGAGTACCTAACTAATATAGAGGATATTAGAAATCAGATTGAATCAAATAATGAACAAAGATTAGAGTTAGATAACCTTAAACAATTATATCATGATAATTACTATTATAAAGGTTTACTAACTTCACAAGAATACTATTTGCTTGAAGATTCTATCAGTCAATTAATTTGGGATATTGACAGTCAATCAAGTGATTTACATTCTAAACTTGATAGTTTTAACGCTCTTGTGAATAATTTTGATAGGTTTAACAGCTACATCAATTTATTAATCGAAGAGAATATTTTGGAAGATGCAGAGGTTGAAGGATCTAATAACTTTGATGATGTATATTTGAATTACAAAGAGTTAATAAATTCAAATATTAAACAAAGCAATAGTATTCAATTAGAGATAGATAACCTAACTAATCAATTAAAAGAAAATATTTTTACATCCGATGATGCTGAAAAAATCCTAAAACAAATAACTCAAAAACAAGCTGAAATCAGTTCTTTAAATACAGAAAGATACAAACTAGAAGATAAAATAAATAAATTTGATACCATCAAGAATTACCTTCCGATTGATGAGGCGCCAGAAGAACCAGAAGAAGAGACAACTTCATGGACAGAGTACTTCAAAAATCCTCCTATTCACAATAGTACTATAGGACAAAAACTTGGAGAAATACGTAACCAAGGAATAGTAGATTATTTAGAAAATCTAGGAATTGAAGCGGATAGCTTTAACGACTACTTAATATCTATAGATGAGATGACTCGTGATGTTGAAGTATATAATCAAGAAATTTCTAAATTATATACTATGATGAATGATTATAATAATAAAGCTTACGCTAGAGAAATAACTTGGGATGATTATTATATTATCCAAGATGCTATTCAGAATAAAATTTGGGTTAATGAAAATAAGAGAAATGAATTGGATTCGGAATTGAATCGATTTAACAATTTAGTTAATAGATATGATGAATTTAATCGTTACATTGACTTTTTAATTGATCAAAATATTTTAGAAGATATTGATCATGAGAGTAATAATAGTTTTGATGAGTTGTATCTAAGTAATAATGAATTATTAAACTTAAACAATAATTTACAAAATCAACTAAATACTGAATTAGCAGAGTTATACAGTCAATTAGTTGAAAATATTTATTCTCCTGAAGCAATAGATAGATTAGTTGATGAAATTAACCAGAAAAAATATGAAATTAATACTCTTAACAATGAGTATAACGAATTACAATCTATAATTCATATGTTCCAAACTATCAGAAATTATGTGCCGGTAGAAGAGTTGCCTGAAGCACCTGAAGAGGATCCTGAAGAAAATCCTGAAGAAGACGGAAGAACTCCGTGGGCAGAGTATTTCAAGAACACGCCTGTGCATAATAGTGAAATCGGACAGAAACTTGCTAATGCTCGTGACCAACAGATTGAGTATTACTTAAGAAATCTAGGTGTTGAAGAAGAGAATCTAGAAGAATTCTTTGCTATGATGGATGACATTTATAGTCAAGTAGATTACTATTCTAAAGAAAATACTAGATTATCTAAGCTAAGAGAGGATTACTATCAAAAATATTCTTATGGAATAATAGATTGGCAAGAGTATCAATTAATTCAACAGGCCATTGAATCTATGAGTATGAATAATTACTTTAATTCAGATAAATTGATCTCAGAATATAGTTATTTCCAAAATATGATTTGGACGTTTGATTCTTATAATAGTCGTATTGCTTTCTTGATTGAAGAGAATATTCTAGAAGATCTCGAAAACGAAGGTTCCAATAGTATCGAAGAAGTTCAACAACATTACAAAGACCAATTAAGTGAACAGATTAGTGTGAGAAATAATCTTAATAATGAATTAAATATAATATTTAAAGGATTAGATAGTAACAATCTCCCTCAGGAAATATTAGATAGTATTTTGAATCAAATTACTCAAAAGCAAAATGAAATTTACTCTATGAATGCAGAAATTGATAGTACACAACAAGTATTAAACAAATTAAATGAAATAAAATCTTATTTGGCAGATGGACCTGGAAACACAGTTGAAGAACCGGAGAATCCAGAGCAACCAAACGAAGAACCGGAGAACCCAGAGCAACCAATCGAAGAACCGGAGGAAGAAAGAACCTCCTTATTCGACTACTTCAATAATCCTCCAATTCATAATAGTCAGACAGGACAAAACATTGCTGAAAAACGTGACTATGAGCTAGCTAAAGCTCTTGAAGAGTTAGGCATTACTGTCGATAATATGGAAGAAACTTTATTGGTTTTTGACGAGAAACAAAATTTAATCGATAGATATGAGATGGAATTGGATAACCTGTACGAAATAATGAATAGTCTTTATGGTCGTAACCCTTATGATGAAAATGAATTGAATTACATGAATACAGTTATAGATGGAATGTTTGCAAAAATTGAAAACTATAACAACAAGATAAATAGTTTAAACTTGGAATTAAACGCAATGAATAAAATAAAGGTTGATTTTGATAATTACAATAAAATAATTGAATTGTTAGATGAAGGGCAACAATCAGATGAACCATGGCTAACGGATGAAGTTTTAAGGTTTAATCAGTTACATCAGTTCTATCAAAATCAATTAGACGAGCTGAGTAATATAAAATTTAATCTTAAACAAGAGCTATCTAATTTACTAGATCAGGCAGAAACTATTGATCTAACTGATGAAGGTAATTGGATTCTATTTAATCAAATAAATGAAAAAAATAGTGAAATAGAAAATATAGATAATAGTATTTCATTAACGGAAGGCCAATTAGATAATCTTGAAGTGATAAATAAATATTTACCTGAAAATTATCAAGGTGTAGAATTTGATGATGAAAATGATGAATCAGAACGAAATACTTTTGTGTCCCATTATATTCAATATACGCCTAAATTACCGGATGTTTATATTCCTACTACTGATTTAAAAGTGGGAGAAATTAGGATTGTTAGTATGGGTAGAGAAGGTCGAGTATTAGTTACACATGCTCCAGTCAATCCTTCAAAAGGACAATGGGATTCAGAGATATTATTTGAAAAAGTTATCGAAGAAGCTACTGCAACAATTATTGAGTACGGTGTAGCAGAAGTTGACGAGGAGGTTGATTCTCCTGATGATGAAGGAGTTGTATTACCTGGTGATAATGAAGATGAGGATTCAGAAGTAATTGATGATACTCCAGATGAGGAAGAAAATGGAGATCCAGAAGAAACTGAGGATGAAGAAATACCAGATGAGGATGAGGACGATAATTCGGATGAAGCTTCGGAAGGTGAAAACTCATCTAACAATTCTGATCCATCAGAAGATGATAAGGACGAAGAAACTGAAACTGATAACAATAATGTGGGAGGTTCACCAATAGTTAAGCCAAACAATCCAAGTAATGGTGGAACTCCAACTCCTAATGCACCAGATGTTACTGAGGGCTCTGAAGTTGATGAAGATGACGATTCAGAAACTTCTGGTAAATCAGACTCTGATGCTAACGATTCTTTAGATCTTGATAGTTTATTCCCAGAAGAAGTTTCTATAAACCACTCTGGTGTTATGTTACCTCAAACAGGCGAGAATAATAGTAACTTATGGTTCGCAGGTTCAGCAGCAGCTGTATTACTTGGATTAGGGTTGATTACGAGTAGGAAAGAAGAGACAGAATAAGATCTGAATAATGTATCGTCCATA
Source organism: Ruoffia tabacinasalis (assembly GCF_042652985.1). Lineage (NCBI taxonomy): Bacteria > Bacillati > Bacillota > Bacilli > Lactobacillales > Aerococcaceae > Ruoffia > Ruoffia tabacinasalis. Next base: position 7,804 of record NZ_JBHSHQ010000036.1, read on the forward strand.
TTTGTTTTAGGTGATATTTAAAGTCAGTGTGATTAATTCATGCTGGCTTTTTTAGATACAACTAAGAAATTATCACCTTGAATAATTAGACTTAATGCATCACTTGGGGTTTAAATATTGCATGAGTGGTAGTTTTAAATTAAATATTCTGGATAAATAAAAGACAAAGGTAGGTGCTGATATGGAAGAAGCTATTATTTTAGATAATAAATTAATTGTTGAGATTGAAGAGTCTCAAGAAGGATTTGAGTATTGAATCAGAACTTTTAGCCTCTGAAGCTGAGATAACACAAATTGAGGTATGGGGATTCCATCTTCTTTATTAACGTGGACTAATGAGATTATTGCGATAAAAAGAAAACTGAGAATTAATGCAGCTGAATTTGATCAGGCTATTAATGAAGTTACTCTTCATATATATCGAAAAGGATTTGATGTTAGATTTCAGACTAGTCAAACCATTCCTGTAGTAATTAATGAGTTGTTGACGCGTTTATTTTATTCAATTCGTAGAACTATTAAGTATTTTCAATTGAATGATTCTAGTCAGTGGAATTTTAATGAACTATGGGAAGCATGTAATCCCTATTCTAATGCGAGTGTGGGCCGGATGCTGACAGTTTCGCATGCTACTTTTGAACTTATAGATATTAGTGACGCAATAATCAGAAGTTACGGAACGAATAATCCTATAGAATTTATAGTTCGATTGAATCTCATCGGTGTTTGAAGGTTATCTGTCTCAATATATGGTGAGGTAGGCTACCTAATTGATCGAGAATATCGAAAACGCGAGACAGATTATCACACTAAGCGCCGTGTGTTAATTGAGAGCTATATTGAGGATTTAAAGAAATTAACTAAACGTTATAATCATGCCGATACGAGCTGAAGGAAATACAAAAGGACATGCCTTTAATATGGGACAAGCCAGTGCCTTGGTTGAAATTATTTCAGCAACTGTCGGGGCTTGGCTAGTCACGCAAATCACCATTGTTTTACCTTATGCGCTAGCGTTTGCCGCTGGAGCAATGGTTTCTGTCTGTGTGGAGGAACTGATTCCAAATTCGCAAAACAATGGTTATAGTGAAGTAGCCACCATGGCTTTTATGCTTGGTTTTGCGATTATGATGACTTTAGATGTGGCGCTTGGTTAAGAAATAACAATTAAAGGGGTCTTTTTTCTCTGCAAATGAAATAGGAGAGAAAAGTCCTTCTTTTTATTTTCTAAAGGCTATCATTATAAATTGTGAACGACTTGTTTTAAAATAAGACTACAGTGAATAGAAAGTAGGAATTTTCATGTCATATCTTTTGTATGTTCTTGGTGCAGCGATTATTATTGTGACGCTGATTGATATTATTTGGACCACTTTATGGGTAGATGGGGGAGCGGGGTGGATAACGGACCGATTAACTACAGGCATCTGGCGTAGAATTTTAAAATCAGGTAAGGAGAACCTGATGAATATTTCTGGTCCTTTAATTCTCACGGTTACATTATTTACGTGGTTCTTTCTCCTCTGGTTTGGCGCAACGGTCTTTTTCGCTGGCGATTTAGGTGCCATTGTTCATTCTTCTTCTAGTCAATCCATTACTTGGTATCAATTACCGTATTACAGCGGCTTTGTGGTGTTTACATTAGGGATCGGCGACTTTACACCTCAAACCACTTTTTTTCAAATAACAACCGCTTTATTTTCCGGAATAGGCATGTTGATGCTCACTTTTGGGGCTTCTTATATCCTTTCCATTGTCAGTGCAGTGGTTGAAAAAAGGACACTTGCACGTAATATTATGGGAATTGGAGAAAGCAGTGTAGATTTTTTGCAAACGATATGGAACGGGAAAAATTTTAATCAGCTGGATGACGTTTTAGCTGACTTAAATTCACAAATTACTCAATATACACTACAAATTCAAGCTTTTCCTTTGCTTCAATACTACCACAGTGAGGATATTGAAAAAGCAACCACGGTAGCGATAGCAGTGCTCTATGACTCTGTACTGGTTCTCAGATATGGGATAAAAACTGAAAGATTAGTGAATACGACACTAGTTGATGCAACAGTAAAAAGTATTAATAATTTTATAGATACTTCTAGCGATGGTTATGGCAATCTTTTTGAAGATTATTATAAAAATCCGCCAGAACTTGAACTATCCAGTTTAGAACAGACAAGGATCCCTTTAAATCGTCAAGAAGACTATGAAAAAAATATGGAAGAATACGAAGACAAACGACATCAGCTACAAAAAATCATTATGATTGATCACCATGACTGGCCAAATCAGTAAAAAATAAAAGAGTGCTCATTTGTCTGCTTTACAGCAAAGCAGAGAAGAGCACTCTTTTTTTATGTCTATTATTTACATTTCATCCGGTGCTTGGACACCTAAAATTCTTAAATCTTCTTCAAGCATTAAGGCAACGGCATACACTAAGGCTAAACGACTCTCTCGTTCAGGTGAATCATCCAATTAGAAAATATATTTAATAAATATTTAGATTTATTATGTCATAAAAAATAAAATTATAAAAATTTGTTTATGACATAATTTTTTTGAGTATGAAGATAGAATAAGGTTGAATGTGATAATAGTCTGTATATAAGTTTTGTTGGAGTGTGGTTTGTGACTTTCTGGATACGTCGCTCTCAAAGAGCCATCACGTAGGATATGATTGAACCACTCTGTGGTTCTTTTTTATTGCCACCGTGGTACAACTAATGCGTGAGCGAAACTCACAAAATACTATGGAGGTGGCATCATGTCCAATTATGTAGAAATGCTTCGGTTATATGAAGTTGGATTTAGCTTCAGGCAAATCGCTAAACTCGTCTCTTCTGGTCGAAACGCCGTCACTCGAATCCTCAAAATCGCATAAGAAAAGGAGTTGACGTTAGAAGAAGTGACTCAATGGTCCAGTAATGAATTAGAGACTATGTTCCAATTGTATAGTAAGAAACAGGATCAACCTGTTTCTTATTATACAATGCCAGACTACAAACAATTATCGAAAGAGCTCGCAAAGCCAAGCGTGACGATGCAACTGCTTTGTGAAGAATACGCGCAAAAAGCTCGATTCAATCATAAAATCTACTATAAGTTAACCCAATTTAAGAAGCACTATAATGATTACTTATCTAAAATGAGTTTTAGTCATGTTCTTCATCACGAAGCGGGAGAACAAGTTCAAGTGGATTGGACAGGTAAACGACCATAATGGATTGATCCATTGACTGGGGAATTCATCAATGGCTAGTTATTTTTGGGAACCCTACCGTTTATTGGTTATTCTTACGCTCAATCATGTATCAATCAAAAATTACCAAGGTGGACTGAATCCCACATACATATATTTGACTACTTCAAAGGCGTTCCCACGTTGTTAACACCCTATAATCTTCGCTCAAATGTTACTAAAAATACCAAACAGGAGCTCCTTCTAAACCAAACAGATAAGGATATGGCGAATCACTATCAAACGATTATTGTACCAACACGCGTTGCCCATCCAATGGACAAAGCAGCTGTAGAAAAATCATGTTAAACACCTGACAACGCATATTATCGGTCGTATGCGCAACTATCAATGTTTCAGTATCGATGAATACAACCACTATTTACTGGAGCTCTTGGATGAATTCAATGCCAAGCCGTTTCAAAAGAAAGAAGGAAGCCGTCTTCAATTATTTAAGGAATTTGAACAAGTAGCGCTCAAGCCATTACCAGCTTATGCGTATGAAGTATGTGAATT
>NZ_JBHSHQ010000037.1:0-53620 GCF_042652985.1 Ruoffia tabacinasalis
ATGGTTATCCCCCGCTGAAGGGTAGGTTTCCCACGTGTTACTCACCCGTGCGCCACTCACGTCAAGAGAATAAGTTCTCTGTCAGTGCGTTCGACTTGCATGTATTAGGCACGCCGCCAGCGTTCGTCCTGAGCCAGGATCAAACTCTCATAATTGATTGTTTGAGCTTTTGCTCATTACTATTCTAGCTTTGTTGACCTTTTTTAAACTGGTGGTCGTCCAGCGAAATTGTTTGGTTGTTCTGTTCCGTAGAACAGATCCCCTTACACATTTGGTGTGTTTATCTTTGTTCAGTTTTCAATGAGCTTTCGTTGTCGCTTTGTTGAACAACAACTTTTATAGTATATCACGTTCGTGAAGTGGATGTCAACACTTTTTTTAAAAGTATTTTCTCAACTTCATTTCGAAGTGATGTCGTTTGTTTTAACAACTTTTATAGAATATCACGGTTGTGACTCGAAGTCAACAACTTATTTGAAGATTTTAAATATTTTTTAAATTCATTTAACACTTCGTTGTGATGTTGTCGCTATTTGACGACTTACATATCTTATCATGCGGGCTATATTGTGTCAACAATATTTTTCACTTTTTTATCAGCGTTGCCTCGTTTAAAGGTTGTCGCAAATGACAACTTTTATATCCTATCATGCTTTGCACATTCTGTAAAGCATTTTTTGAAACAAATTTATAACTCGCTTCAAAAGTTGTAAGCGCTACACATGCTGTAGTAGCAACTTATGTTATAGTATCATCGACGAATCATTTCGTCAATACTTTTTTCGTTTTTTGTAAACTTTATGTAAATTCTATGTAAACTTACTAAGTTATCGCCAGACATTGTTACAACGTCCTGTGACGGCAAGAAATAATATACCACTAACTTGTGGTAGTAGTCAATATATTTTTGTAATTTCTTTTATTTTATTATTTAGTTTTGCTTTATTATTTAGTTTTGCTTTATTATTGTTTCGCTTTATGTTTTTTCCATTATATAGAGATATTTTAATTATTACACAATCCGTTTCCTTCTATATAATGTCACTTAAAACACAAAAAGGATTGAAGGCAACTTAAAGTAGCCTTCAATCCTATTTGTTTCTATATATTTATTCTAAGGTTATAGTCGTTCGTTTAACTCTTTAGCTAGGTCTTCGAATCCTGGTTTACCTAATAAAGCAAACATATTACGTTTGTAGTCTTCTACTCCTGGTTGATCAAATGGATTAACGCCATTTAAGTATCCTGAGATTCCTACCGCTTTTTCAAAGAAGTAGATTAAGTGTCCTAAAGATTTTTCATCCATAGCTGGAATTGTTACTAATAGGTTCGGTACATTACCGTCCGTATGAGCTAATAACGTTCCTTCAAACGCCTTAGTGTTAACAAAGTCAATTGTTTTTCCTTCTAAGTAACCTAAACCATCTAGATCTTCCTCAGCTTTTGGAATATCGATATCATGTCTTGGTGTTTCAACTTTTAATACCGTTTCAAAGATATTTCTTTGTCCATCTTGGATTGTTTGTCCAATAGAGTGTAAATCTGTTGAGAAGTTTGCACTTGCTGGGTAAATGCCTTTTTGGTCTTTACCTTCAGATTCACCAAATAATTGTTTCCACCATTCAGAGAAGTATTGCATACCTGGTTCATAGTTAGCCAGAATTTCAATATCTTTTCCTTTTTTATAGAAGAAGTTACGAATTGCTGCGTATTGGTAAGCACTGTTCTCCATAACATCTGGATTACTGTACTCTTCCATTGCTTCGCGTGCACCTTCCATTAAAGCATCAATATCTCCACCTGCGACTGCAATCGGTAATAGACCTACAGCAGTTAATACAGTAAAGCGTCCTCCAATACCGTCAGGAATAACAAATGTTTCATATCCTTCAGCATTTGCTTCTGATTTTAGAGCGCCTCTCTCTTTATCTGTTGTTGCATAGATGCGTTTAACTGCTTCTTCGTGACCGTATTTCTTATCTAATAATTCTTTAAATACACGGAATGCGATTGAAGGTTCAGTTGTAGTACCTGATTTAGAAATAATATTAACCGAGAAGTCACGGTCTCCTACTAAATCAACTAGATCATGTAAATAAGTCGAACTAATACTATTACCAGCAAAGATAACTTGAGGTGTTCCTTTTTGCCCTGCTTTAATATTGTAGAATGAATCGTTTAGGAATTCGATTGCTGCTTTCGCTCCTAAGTATGATCCACCAATACCAATTACAATAAGAATATCTGAATCTGCTTTAATTTTTTCTGAAGCTGCTTTGATGCGTGCATACTCATCTTTGTCGTATGTTTCTGGCCAATCGATCCAGTCCAAGAAGTCATTTCCTGTACCCGTTTTATCATGAAGTTGATTATGAGCCAATTCAATATATGGTTTAATCTGAGTTAATTCATGTTCTTTAAAGAATGATAAAGCTTTTGTATAATCAAATTTTAAATTTGTCATTAATATCTCTCCTCATTTTTTCCTAGAATATTAGTTTGATCTTCTTCGATTTGTCTTAAACCATCTTCAATAATTTTAGGCATATTGCGCCCTAATGTCTTGAATCCAATCTTAGGTAAGTATCTTTTAGGATACTTCTTTGATTTTGAAGGAAACGATGGTGTGTTTAGATGTTGCAACGCTCTAAAAGACAAACTAATTTTCCGAGTATATTCATCAATATCAATAATCTTGACTTTAACTTTGTCGCCAATATTAATAAAATCATCTAACTCTGATACATAACCGTGTTTACATTCTGATATATGCACTAATCCTTGTTCTGTATCCGATAATTTAACAAAGACACCATAATTCTGAATACCGGTTACTTCTCCTTGGATTACATCCCCAATTCTAAATTCTTTTGTCAATGTATATCCACCCTTTACTTTATAGTAGGCTACTCATTAACAGTAACGCTCGTAATAACAACATCTTCTACGGGCTTGTCTTGGGCACCAGTTTCTTGAGCTTGAATGTCTAAGACTACGTCCATACCATTAACTACATGTCCAAATACAGTATGACGGTGGTCTAACCAAGGTGTTCCACCTTTTGATTCATAAGCTTCAATAATTTCTTCTGGGAATCCAGCTTCTTTTAATTGTCCTAGCATTTGTGCTGGTACATTTGGAGCTGTAACGATGAAAAATTGACTTCCATTTGTGTTTGGTCCAGCATTAGCCATTGATAAAGCACCATATAAGTTAAATACTTCAGCAGAAAATTCATCTTCGAAAGCATCTCCATAGATACTCTCTCCACCCATACCTGTTCCTGTTGGGTCTCCACCTTGAATCATGAAGTCTTTAATAATACGGTGGAAGATAATTCCGTCGTAATACCCTTTTTTAGATAATTCTTTAAAGTTTTCTACTGTCTTTGGAGCTACCTCCGGGAATAGAGCTAAATCAATATCACCCTTGTTCGTATGTAATGTAATATCAACATTTAGTTCTTCTGTGTTTAATTGTGGAAATTTTGTCAAAATAATTCACTCCTCCTTATATTTTCTATATACATTATATACTAATCCACTTTGTTATGTTTAACAAATGTTTTAATAGTTATATCAAATAATTTTTGATATTATTGAAGGAGAGTTATAAAAGATTATATTTCAAAAGATACTTAGGCATCTAGTTTAATTTATATTAAAAAAATAAGAAGGTTGGTTTATTTATGAATTTCCCTTTAATTGCGTCATTGGTTTCAATATTATTTGCACAGCTGATTAAATATCCTATAGCTTATTTAACCAATCGAAAAAGTGCAAAATTAAATTTAATCACTTCTACAGGTGGTATGCCCAGTTCTCACTCGGCTGCAGTTAGTAGTTTAACGACGGCTTTGATTTTAGAATATGGTTTTAATTCACCATATGTAGCCATATCGACAGTATTTGCAGTCATTATTATGTTCGATTCGATGGGTGTCCGTCGACAAAGTGGTGAACAAGGTATTGTCTTAGATATATTAGCCCGAAAACATTTAGCTGAGATCGATTATATATCTGATGACATAAGCTATGATGAAGTTGAGGATAATCCTTTGATTTTAAGTTACGATATTGATGATTATGAAAGAATGATTATTAACCGTTATCTTGGCCATAAACCGAGTGAAGTCATTGTTGGTACTTTAACTGGTGGTTTTGTTGCCATTTTTCTACGTTTAGTTTTATTATAATATTATAGAAAGTGTGATACTTTGAGTTTTGAAGAGTCCTTGTTTGATATAACAATTGTTGGCGGAGGGCCCGTCGGTTTATTTACAGCGTTTTACGCAGGTTTACGAAATGCGAAAACGAAGATTATTGAAAGTCTAGAGTCCTTAGGTGGACAACCTGCCCATCTTTATGCTGAGAAGAATATTTATGATATTCCCGGTTACCCTGCAATTAAAGGCGATGAATTAGAAAGAAACCTTATTCAACAAATTTCTCGCTTTGATATTTCAATTCAATTGGGAGAAGAAGTTTTAAATGTAAATAAAAAGATGACTGAGGATGGCGTTGAATATTTTGAAATTATTACCAGTGAACAGATTCATTATTCACGTACCATTATTTTAGCGATAGGTAATGGTGCCTTTTCTCCTAGAAAATTAAAATTACCAGAAATTGAGAAATACGAAGACAGTAATCTACATTACTACGTTAATAACATCGAACAATTTACCGGAAGAACGGTAGCAATCTGTGGTGGTGGCGATTCTGCGGTTGATTGGGCATTAGCCTTAGAACCGCTAGCAAATAAAGTTTATTTAATTCATCGTCGTGATAAATTCCGAGCTGTTGAAAGTAGCGTGAAACAATTAGATAGTTCATCCGTTGAATTATTAACGCCTTATATCCCAGAATCCGTCCAAGGTGACGATAGTCGCATTCAATCAATTAATTTGAAGAAAGCAAAATCAGATGAGATAATTACTTTGGATGTGGATAACCTTATTGTCAGTTACGGTTTTACATCAAGTATTGGCGAAATTAGAAATTGGGGATTCAATCTCAATCGAAATACAATTGAAGTCAATGCTCAATACGAAACGAATATACCCGGCATCTATGCTGTTGGTGATATTGCCAACTATGAAGGCAAAGTAAGAATTATTGCGACAGGCTTTGGTGAGGCACCCCAAGCAGTGAATGATGCCCTATTAAAAATTGATCCAACAAACGTTAACCCACCAATTCACAGCTCAGATTTATTCTAAGGAGAGATACTATGACAAAAAATGAACAATTTATTAAACAAAGTCGTCTAGAAGATCAAGCTCACTACTTATTAAAAGAGCGTGGCGTTAAATTAGAGTCAATTGCAGAAATTGTCTATGATTTACAAAAAGACTACATTGATGATTTAACTTTAGACTATTGTTTAGAAAATATTATTGCGGTGATGAAGAAACGTGAAGTTCAAAATGCAGTCATCACAGGTATTGAAATTGATATCGCAGCGGAGAGACAACAGTTCTCACCTGTCTTAAATGATTTACTGATGCGAGACGAAGGATTATATGGCATTGACGAAGTATTAGTCTTATCTATCGTTAATGTTTATGGTTCAATTGGTCTAACCAACTTTGGTTATGTTGATAAATTAAAACCTGGTATTATAGGTGAGTTAAACGATAGTAAAGATGAACATTGCAATACGTTCATTGATGATATCGTCGGAGCACTTGCTGCAGCAGCTGCAAGTCGAATCGCCCATTCTCAACCACAAACAGATGAGGTGAATTTTAATACTACTCCTGAAGAGTCTTATGAAGATTCACATGAAAATTAAGAAAAAGTGATGAGCCCGAGGGCACATCACTTTTTTTATTTATTCCAATATACAATTTTTCGAATAGCTAAGATAATTAATTCATAAACTAATAAAGCAAGAATAAATAATATCATGAAAAATTCCTGAGGTAATACAGTTATAACCGGATCTTCCAAGGGATTGAACAGCCATAAATCATTATTAAATAACAATTGATGAAAAAGTATAAATACTTGATCAAATGCTACGACAATGAAAAATAATAAAATCAATGGAAAGGCTAATTTAAACGTAAAATGTGGTGCCATAACTAATTGCCAATTCCGTTTCTTAATGTATGAAATGGCCCAGATCGTTAATAAGAATAAAATTGTTAAGATGACAAAATTAATAAAGAATAATACCTTCACTTCTTCAAAGTGCTGTGCCCCACCTTCTGACATACTAAAGTAAGGCATATTTAAATCATGGACTGTTGGATTCACTAAGTAACTTAACATAGTATCATAATTTTCAAGCAATTGTGCTTGGGTTAAACCTGAGATATCTGTTAAATTAAACCAACCAATACATAATCTGTATAAAAAAGGTGATATAAAGATGACAGCTGTAATTGATGAGCAGATAGCAAATAAAAGGATGACAAGACTGCTTACTATTCGTTTTAGTATATCCATTATGCATGCTTCCATTCTGAAAGTGATTCAATGATATAAGTTGGTTGCTTTTGAATCATTTCTAAGTCTTCTCTTACAGTGACACCTGTTAAAACTAACAACGTATCCATATCCATATTCATTCCAGCCATAATATCTGTATCGTAGTTATCTCCAATCATTAAAACCTTGCTTTTATCAATCCCAAGTTGCTTAAGTGCCCCTTCCATAATTGGATTATTAGGCTTACCGATAATAATCGGTTCTTTTCTCGTCGCAAATTGTATAAAGGCAGTAATAGCACCCGAACTTGGATTCATTCCAGTTTCAGTTGGTATTAATCGGTCCGTATTTGTCACCACGTATTCAGCTCCAGCAAGAATTGCTTGAACAGCGACAGTTAACTGGTCGTAAGTAACATCACGTTTTAAGCCTTGGACAACAACATCAATCGGCTTATTCGTATCAACTGTAAAATTTCTCTCAAGCATTTGCTCTTTTAAAGCTGCTTCGCCTAACACATAAACATTTGCTCCTGGATGATGTAATTCAATATAATCCCCTAAAGCAATAATTGAAGTATAAACATGAGAAGAATCAATTGGAATATCGTAGTAAGAATTTAAATTATGAACGATTTCCTCAACCGTCTTTGTTGCATTATTTGTCACTAATTTAAAAGGGAACCCCTCATTAAGTAAATGACGAATAAATACCTCAGCTTCTGGAATTCGTTCTTTCCCACGATAGGTCGTCCCATCTAAATCGACTAAATAACCTTCATACTTTGTCATTTCTTGTTTGTCACCTTCTTAATTACGAATTTTTTATCATTAGCCACTTTTTCACTGACTTTCTCAGTGACTTTTTTTGGTTTGTTTACTTCACCTTTAGTTTGATTCTTTTTAAAGGTTTTTTTACGACCGGTATTTTTAGGCTTAAAGCTAGTATCTTCGGCTTTTTCTTTGTCCGTCGTTGTAGTTACATGAGGTGTTTTAGGTCTTTGCTTTTTCGGTTTTCTCGAAACTTTCTTATGTTTGGTTTCGCGTTTCTCTAATTGATTATACTTCTCTACAGCTTCAGCCTTACCTAAGACAAAGTAAGCCGCACCAAAATTACAATACTCTTTAATATAGTCATCTAAGAAATCAATTTGTTGATCGCGTGGCACTTTGCGTCTTCCTAACTGATAAAATCCTCTTAGACGTAACTGGTCATGCCCCCAGTCTCCAACAATAAAATCAAACTTTTCAAAGAATGGTTGATAACGATTCGTAAAGGCTTCTTGTTCAAACCCTTCTCGGTAATTCTCTAACAAGCGGTATTCTTGTGTGCTAATTTGAATTGTTTCTTCATCGATAACATAAATTTGTTTATCTTCGACTTCTTCACCTTGAATAATGTCATCTAATATAGATTCAAGTTGATTTGTCATGGTTTTTTTATTACTCAAATCACTTGCCTCCTTCTATTGGGTATGTTTTTTCTAAATAATTTCGAACGGTATGTCTTAAAAAATCTGGGAAAATTAACTTTGGATCCCCATAATCACTTATCGTTGGGAAAAATGGTAAGAACCAAATATGATCCACCGTCACAAACTGATAATGTCTGTCATCAATGATTGCTTCTCCATTCACTTCCCACTGAAGCTTCAGCTCATCATAAGCAATGCCTTTAAAAATAAGTTCTCCAAATATCTTACCACGGAAACCAAGCCCATTGATTAATTTGTATCTTAAATCATCCGCTTGTTGGCTCATCTCAGCTAACATTTCCTTTAAATGCACCCCACTCATTTCCACTATGGCTAAATGCATTGGATGAGGTAGTGCTTCATGTAGGTGATGTTCAGTAATGAGTCCCCTAGGTAAATCACTTAGAAATAAACCGGAACTTAATACAGCATTCTCTACCCCGGTTGCTTCAGTAATCGCATTGAGTGCCATTTGAATAAAGGAATTGCCTCCCGTTGTTTGAAGTGCTTGAAAAGTTTCAGGGATGTCAGCAACCCAACGTTCTTCAAGTTGTTTTGTTCCTTCTTGCTTATAATAGTCCGATTCTTTGGGTAGATTATATCTTTGACTCAATTGATGAATGGAGAGAACTTCTGCAGACATCTGCCAAGTATCTGTTGCTTGGTCAAAATACAAGTCGATTGAGCCGACAAAATTTCCGTATTTTCCAGCTGCGCAAAGAAAGCTTTGATTCTCCCACTCACCTTCAATAAGAACATGATGGGTATGTGCTCCAATGATTAATTGGATTTCTGGAAAAAGATTCGCAATATAGCGATCAGTTTCTAGACCTAGATGTGATAGCAAAATAATTAAATCCGTGTCTTCTTGATTTATAAGTTGAAGGGTATCTTGTAAGCTATCAATTGGATTCTCAATGGTATATCCGTTTAAGTGATAGGTTTCATATGGCGCTGTTAACCCAATAAAAGCGACTTTCATATCGTCAATCTCTTTGTATACGATATTTTCAGCGTACGAAGGAACTTCTTTCGTATCTTTATCAAATAAATTCGCTATCGTTACGGAATAATCTGCTCGATCATACAAGTCGCTTAAGCGTTCTTTGGAAAAGTTTAAACCCTCGTTATTCCCAAGTGTAACGACATCATAATTAGCTTCATTGAACAAATCAACGATGACCTTCCCATATGTTGCTTCAACCAAAGGGTGTACGGAGTCCATAGCATCACCCACATCAATGGTAAGAAGTGCCTCACCTTTAACTGATGCCAAGGACTGGTTCTCTTCTATAAACTTCGATATTAAGGGCCAATGACCTAAATGTCCGTGTAAGTCATTGGTATGTAGTATTTTTAGACGCAATGTGTACACCTCTTTCATTATACATTCCTTATAGATTATAATACAAAAAAAGACCGAACTTCAATCCCTAGGGAATGGAAGTTCGGAAATATCCTAAACTAAGCTAAGACGGGCGTCAAAGTTCCTAAGAAAATAAAGGCTACAACTAAAACAAGAGCCAATATTAAAACATAAACTAACCATTTTTCCGGTAGTTTTGGAATAGGATACTTAACTACAAAACTTGCACCAATAATAATATAAGCAACAGCTAGTACATATTGGAATATATTCATTGGTATCACATAACCTAACAGTGAAATAATCGGAATGAAAATCGCACTTGCTTCTAAAGGTAGACCTTGTGTCTTCCCATCGAATTGTTCTCCTTGAAATTCAATCGCTTGGTTAAAATGCGCAAGTCGAATGATAACAGCTAAAATATATAATGCTGCGACGATGACCGATAATACCGATCCTAAAGATAAAGAAATTAATAATGACGCTGGTAGCAATGCATAAACAACGGATTTACTTAAGACATCAAATTCCAAATCAAAGGAAATTTGAGCATCTTCTCGCTCAAACATCGCTGTGAAACGGTAACTAAAGATATAACCGACCGAAGCGATAATCAATGAGATAATTGTATATTGAGATTCTCCAATCATTGAAAACCCAACACCGACCGCACCAAAGAACAAACTAAACAGTGTTAGTGCATTGGATTGATTAATTTTACCTAAGAACATTTGACACACCCTTTCATACTATTTGTAATCGTTATTATTATTGTACCTATTTATCGCCTCTTTTACAATTGATACATAATTTTTCGTCAATAATGCTTGTCTTCATCGCTTAGAATTGAAATGACAAGATAGTTACTATATACTTATTATAATGCATACATGAGGTGATTAATGTGAAAAAATGGAAAATAGTTGTCGACTCAGGGTCGTCAATTCGTGAAATAGAAACAACAAATCAAAACGTCGCTTTGGAAGTCGTTCCATTAATGATAAATGTCGGTAATGAGGTATTTGTAGATAGTGCAGACCTAGATATTGCGAACTTCTTGTCAGAACTAAAAGATACAAAACAAAAAACATCAAGTGCGTGTCCTTCTCCAGAAGTCTATGCGAATCGATTCGAAGGTGCTGAGAACGTTATCTGCTTTACGATCTCTTCTCAAATTTCAGGTAGTTACAATAGTGCTTCTTTAGGAAAAGACATTGCATTAGAGAGAAATCCTGACGCAAACATTCATATCTTTGACAGTCGCTCAGCTGGTTCAGAAATGGACTTATTGGCTAAAAAAGCTTTTGAATTAGCGGAAACTGATGCTGAATTTGATGACATTGTAAAAGAATTGAATGCTTACCATGAAAATCTAGATATCGCATTCTTACTAGAATCTGTAGATAACTTAGTTAATAATGGTCGTGTGTCTAAGATTTTAGGGCAAATGATTGGTTTATTAGGTATTCGCTTAATTGGTAATCGTACTCCAGAAGGGACGATTCAACTCGCTCATAAATCAAAAGGTCAAAAGAGAGCTTTAAAAACTTTAATTAATGAACTAAAATCTAAAGGCTATAACGGTGGAGAAATTGAAGCGTCTCACGTACTTAACCCGGATATTGCCAAAGCTTTTGAAGAAGAAATCCTAAAAGAATATCCTAATGCTAAGATTACTACGCGTGTAACGAGTGCACTATGTAGTTATTATGCAGAGCATAACGGTATGATCGTTGGTTTCGAAACAAATTAATATAAAAAACAGCGACAATTAAAAAATTATTGCTGTTTTTTTATTTTAACTATATTGATTTAAAAAATAACTAATTAAGCTAAAGTATGGTTTAGTTATCTCATCTTGTTCTTGGTAAAGACAGTGCCCAGCATTGTCTACCGCTATAAGCTCAACTTGAGGTAAGTAGGTAGCTGCAGTAAAAATGCCATCTCCTCGAACGACTTTATCTTCTATTGAACGAAATACTAATAATGGTGTTTCAATATTCTTTAATACAGATTCATCCACTGTCTTATTCACCTGCTCTAATGATGTCGCCAACCAATTATACGTTCCCCCAGAAGTTGGATGGGCTACAGATTCCAAACGCATATCAAAGGCATACTTCTCTCTTTGCTGACTATGTGTTAAGTCTGGATTCGGAATATATTTAGATGCATTTGTCGATGCTTCAATAATTTCATTGCTCCCTTGAGCGGGAATCGGCTTATGCCCTAAGTTCAATAAGCCAGCTCCACTCGCTACTGCATGAGCTAAAGATCTAGGATATGGATATGTATCGACACTAAACATTGGTGAGGAAAGTACCGCTGCTTTAATTAGATTCGGATATTTCTTTATTAATCCTGTACTAACTGCCCCACCCATTGAATGAGCAAATAAATAAAAGTGCTCGTTCAATTCATAGGTCTCTTTAATACTTTCAATCACTTCTTTTAAATCTTCAATATAGTAATCAAAATGTTGAATATCAATTAAAGAATTACGAGTTTCTACTCTTGAAGAGCCATGCCCCCTCGCATCATAAATAAGCACATTATAATCGAGCTGCAATAAATAATACACGACTTCATAATACTTCTCTTTATACTCATTAAAACCATGAACAATAAAAACTGTCGGACGACTGCTATTTTTTAAATAAAATAAATATGATAAAGCAACATCTCCCACCGGTATTTCACCGGCATGTTCAAATTGCTCAATATATGGACGAGCGATAATGTTCATCTCTCGTTCATAATGTTCTTCGTCAATCCAAGCTAAGTTTTGTTGTAATGGCATATCTAATTCTGTTAAATTAACTTCTGCTTGGTAACTTTGTTTGCGCGTATGTTTTAGTCGATAAGCAAAATCATAAGCAAGTAAACCTAAAGTTCCTTTAAAAAGACCTTTCAATAAAGTAGATGTAAAACTCTTCTTCAATTAAATTCCTCCTTCAGTATCTAAAACTAATGAAACAACTAGTCTTACATATGGTACTTCATCGACACTATAATCTGTCGGTGATGCGTAAATCGAAACATATTGGCTTTGATAAATATCGTAATTAGATAATGACACTGCATCAGCATACACATCGAATAAATAATCGGCTAATATCTTTTCATTCTCCCAAGTTGTCAGATGAACATCCCCTGCGGATATATAGAGTTCATATAAATTCTCGCCTAAGCGGTACTCTGCATCCGAAACATTTGGAAAATGTGCTCTAAAATCAGCCCCATCAGCCGTTATTGAGCTTAAATAATGATACTCCCCCATCTCTTCCACTCGTCTTAAGACGCCTTCTTCAAGATGTTCCCCAAATTGAATTTTCTCCCAACCTTTTGTAACCCTCATGTGATTCATTTGTCTTAAAAATGCATCATTCAATGCACGATTATCTAACGCTGCATTAAATTGATCGGCAGATTGTTTAGCAATCGCATAATTATCATCTAGTAGGATCTCTTCATGGATTTGATAAGGAACTTGATTTCCTGGTTGGGCGTATTCTGAAATATATTCAGAAATACCTTCGTCATTTTCAACGTTGTTGGGTAATTTCATTACCTCTCTCACAATGAGATTAAATGATTCGTTTGCACTTAACGATTCATCATTCAAAGTCGCTTGTATAAAATTGTGGTTATGATAATAACCTAATAATACAAAAAATATAATAAAACTCAATTTAAAGTAAAAACTCTTTGGAAATTTATTTGTCATGATTCTCTCCTATCATTCAACTAACACCTATAATATCAGAACCGTAAGTAAAACAAAAAAGATTTAAACTAGATTAACATCTAATTTAAATCTTTTAGTCCTACTTATAAAGGTTCCGTACTATTCTCTTGGTGCTGAATCAAATACGGGTCAACGATATGATAGCCCAACTCACGGTAACCATCAATCATTGTTGGTAAAGCTTCTAACGTCCACGAACGGTCATGCATTAAAATGTTTGCCCCAGGACGGATATACATATTATCTAAGGATACGGCTGCTAATTCTGGACCAGATAAATACTCATCCATCCAATCATAACCAAATGACCATGTCATTAATTGTAAACCTAACTCATTACAAATTAAGATAGTATCCATATTAAACAAACCGAAAGGTGGTCTAAACCAACGAACAGGTGCGCCAGTAATCTCTTCAACCATTTGATTTGTTGCAACAATCTCATTGTATTGTTCTTCATATGTTAATTCGCGTAAATTAGGGTGAGTATGTGTATGGTTTCCAATTTCAAAGCCCATATCATGCACTTGTTTGGTAATCTCTCTGCCCCACTCCGACTCTAAATACATACCGTTAACTAGGAAAATGGCGTTAACATCTTTTTCTTTCATTACTTGAGCCATCTCAATAGCATAGCTATCTGGTTCTTGAGGCGCATCATCAAAAGTAAATAATAAAACATCTTCAGATGAATTTTCATCTAATGGGAAGATTTCTGACGAAATATCTGGATCTGCATGAATATAGTAGGCATATCCTTCTTCATTAGGTTGAGCATAGTTCCCATAATCTGTCCAAGCTGCACGGACATTATCAGATTTAACGATATTATAATCTGTTGGCACCGCTTCTTCTGTAATCTCAATTTGTGGAATATCTTCGGGAATCTCTTCAGCCTGTACCCAAGAATGTGTTGGCATATTACCAAGCAATACTGTACCTAATAGTACCTTTAAAAAGACCTTCTGCATCGACATACTTCCTCCTGTTAGTTGTATCATTATTTTATAAACGCAATATCAACGATATTTATGTCATATAATCCCATTTTACAATAACTTTTATAAGTTTAAAAGCAGATATTATAAACAATCTAGGTAATTTTAATACACAGAGAATGATAAACTCTCTGTTGGCAAGGCTTCTGATTGCAATGGCTCTGCAGTTAGTTTTTTACCAAACCATTTAACATCATGCCATTGGCCGAATTTGTAGCCTGCCTGAGGGAACGTACTAAGCAATTGGAAGCCGTTCTTTTCATGGAAGCGAATGCTTCGTTCATTCGTTGCTACAATATTCGCAATGATTTGAGTCATACCTAGAGCAGTTAATGTTCTTTCTAAAGCTGTGAATAGTGATTGACCGACACCGCGAATCGGGGCATCTTCAGCTACATAAATACTTAACGCACACGTATTAACTAGATTCAGCATAAATGAAATTTCACTCACATAAACAAAACCAACGACGGCTCCTTCGTATTCTGCTACTAAAAAAGGTAGATGACTTTGAGCTTCGATAATCAATTGTTCATAATACGAAAGGGTCCCTACTGTTTCCTCTAAGTTAAAGACTGTATTTAATATATAGGGTGTGTAAATTTGTTGTATTTGCTTCGCATCGTCGACCTGTGCGGGACGAATTGTTAATTGTTGTGACTGAAATTTCATATAAACCTCCTTGTATACTTTTTCAAAACAAAATAATTATAGCTAATAATTCAAAATAAGCAATCACTTTTTGTCACTTTTATTGTAAAGTTTATTTAAATTTCCGGCCCCTCTTAAAACGGTGATATGACGGTCTTTGTTTGCATTGAAATCCCCCCTTATTTCTTAATAACTGTCCGTATTTGATAACCCTTTAATGGGTGATATGTTAGTTGAACAGCACCGACTTTTTCAGTACTTAAATAAGGGATGCTGTACTGATTAAGCAAATCCGTCACCTCGGTATGGGGATGACCGTATTGATTATCTAACCCAGCAGAAATAAAGGAGAGAGATGGTTGAGTATGTGTCAATAATTCTTCAGAAGTACTTGTGTCACTCCCGTGATGCGCTACTTTTAAAATATCCGCTCGGATTTCTGGATAGGTGGCTAAGATTTTTGTTTCTATTCGCTTAGTCACATCCCCTAAAGATAATACCGCGAGTCCTTCTATATCAATTTGGGTAATCAATGAAGAGTCATTGGATTCACTTTGCGAATATTTAATATCAGAGAGCGCTGGGCTATACAATGTCAGTGGAACGGTTGGATGCTTATAGCTTTGACCCATGTCTAAACTCACAACAGTATTCACTTTAACTTCAGCTGAAATCTCTTCCCAAATATCACTCTCCAAAGTATAATTACTTACCCATAATTCTTGAATATTGATCGCTTGAGACAAAGCTTGTAAGTTCCCAATGTGATCAATATCGGGATGGGTAATAATGACTCCATCTAATTGATTCACACCTAGGGCTTTTAAAGCGGGGATTAAATTCCACTCTGCATAACTATGGTCGATATTCGACCCTTCCACCGGCTCCCACAATCGCTTACCACCGGTATCAATTAACCAATTCCCTTGTTGATGACCTAATTGAAATAACATCGCATCCCCTTGCCCCACATCAATCATCGTTAATTTAACCGTTGGGTCCAAATATGGTACCCCAAACAAAATAATTAAATACATCAACAAGAAGACACCATAACTTAAAAATGGGCGAACATGAATGCAAGCAATAAAAAATAACGCGACAAGTATAAGTAAATAAAAAATTACTGGCGCCTGTTTCCCGACAATCAAATTAAAGGAATGAAATACGTCAGATTGACTTAACAGTTCATTAAAGAAGATGACACCTCTATCTAACCATGCACTCAATGTTTCTAACCCCGGTAAAGAAAATACAATCCATAAAGTCGTTAAAAAGACGAGCGGCATAATCAGATGATTAAAAACGACTGTAAACAAAATAACTACTAATATTTGAATCACATTCCATTCAAAAGATGTCTGCATTATAATTGGCCAGGACAATAACAAGCAGGCAAAAGTCATTTCTATACTTTGAATGGCACTATGTTTACTTGGAGAGGCTTGGTTATAACTCATGACAACAAAAGTCATCACAAAACTTAAAGTATAGCCTAGTGACAAGACATTTAATGGGTTAAAACAAATGAATAAAATCCCCACGATGGCAAGGCTATCTAAAGAAGCGATAGGTAAATGATACTTTGTTTTTAAAGAACTTAAGCTACTCATGGATAAGACACGGATGACCCCAATCGGCCAACCGACTAACCACGTGTAAAGCCATAACAAAACCGTAATTAACATCTTTGCATACTCAATCGGCATGCCTAACCTGAGCAATACATTGTTTAGTAAGCGTCTAATGAAATATATATGAAAACCAGATATCGCAAAAAAGTGTGCAACGCCTAAAGCAGTAAAGTTATCTTTGTAATGCCGGTAAGTATCAGAGTCAATATTGAAAAGTAGCTTATTATAAATCGCAATCCACTCATGATGGTTTAGCTTAATAAAGGGTTCCAATAACGTATACCTGAATGTATCTAATTTGCCAACAAATGATGTGTCCGGTTTTAATTGATATATATTAGTAATTTCAAATTCCCAGGCGATGTTTTGGCTAGCTAAGTAAGCTTTATAATCGAATACATCAAAGTTTCTTGCTTCATCCAGCTTTTCAAACTTTCCTTCAACGTACCAAACAGTTGATTCTTCACGTAAGCTTTGAAATTGAGGGTCGTCATCTTCTAACCACTGAATAAAGTTTACTTTTAATTCGATTTTCTCAGATTGATGAACGACTTGAACCTTACCCTCACCACGGACTGATTCCTCATCACTTTTTACATCAAAAGGATTCGTATATAAAATGGCTCGCATTTCTTGCGACTCTATGGGTAAATGCTCGAGATTTTGAAACAGAGTTGCTTGAAACCTAGCATATCCAATAACAAAAACAGTCATGACAGAAACGGTTATCAATGTCTTCAGATTACTCAAAGTGATTATTCTTAAGGCAATGACGATAACAGGTAATATCAGCCAAAGGTTAAAGTTATAAAAAGCCTGTAAAACGACATAAATAAATAGAAAAATAAATGGCCATTCATATTGAATGTTTTGTAAATACTTATTAATCATGGCGAAACCGTAATGAGGTCTTTTAGGTTCTCGAATGTCTTCTCACCTATACCTGAAACAGCCATAATATCTTCTACAACACTAAAGCTTCCATTCTCTTCTCTAAATTGAATGATTGCGGCAGCCTTTTTTGGTCCAATATTCGGGAGAGTCATCAACTCATCTACAGTGGCTGAATTTATATTTACAACACCAGATACATTGTCATTAAATGAATCAGGTCCTTCAGTATAAAGTGGTTCAACCATTCCTAAATTCGGTGTCGCCTCTGCCTGTTCCAAATCTGAATAGCTATAAATGTACAACAACATCTGATCTTCAAGTAGTTTCGCTTGGTTTAACGTTTCAGTGGCGGCTTCTTCCGTTAAGCCTCCTGCCATTTCTATCACATCATAAACTCTACTACCTATAGGCAAGGCGTACATATCTGGTTTGGCTACCGCTCCTTTAATATCGACATAAACCACTAGTTGTTCATTGTCTTCAGCCTGTTCATCTGTCTGTTGTTCTATCCCCGGTATTGCTGCTAAATCTGTATTAACTTCTGGCTCTTGGGTGGATTCCTCCGATTGAGTTGATCCACTTTCGAACAGTTTGACATAATCGGTTGACGATTGTCGGTTTGGTAAGATGGCGGATAATAAGACGATAACTAACACCGTCAGTATTAATATCTTAAAAATATTCTGTTGAATATGAGTCACGATTGTCTTAAAGGTCACATTTTGAAAATTCATATTATTCCTCCTAAAAATTTGTCTATATATATATACAAAAAAAAAGCCGATTTTCATTTTTTAAAATGAAAATCGACCAAATTATTTTTTTAGTGACCTAATTAATGTGACTATTTACTTAGAATTAATTTTTTCATGCATGGCTTCTTCAACATTTGGTGGAACCATGTCACTAATGTCCCCATCGAAAAAGGCGATTTCTTTAATAATTGTCGAACTTAAGTAACGATATTGATCGGCTGCATATAATATCATCGTCTCTAGGCCTTCCACTTGACGCGCATTCGCAGAAGCGATGGCGTACTCGTAATCCACATCCGTTGTGTTACGCAAACCTCTAATAAGTGCAGTCGCTTGTTTTTCTTCGTAATAATGAGCAATTAGCCCATCCTTTAAAGTATCTACAGTCACGTTATCAATATGCTTCACGCTGTCTTCTACTAATTTAATGCGCTCATCAACCGTAAATAATGTTTTCTTATTTGTATTGATTGCGATAACGACAATGACTTCATCGAACAATTTACTACTACGTTCGATTAAATTTAAATGCCCTTTTGTTAAGGGGTCAAACGTTCCAGCAAAGATACCAATCTTTGGTTTATTACTCAACACTATTCTCCTCACCTTCGTAAATATGAATGCGGGTTGCACCATAATCTTTTACTTTTACTAACTCATAACCTTCAATCCTATCTGGAAGGATTACATCTGAATCTGTTTCGCAGACAATTGTCGTTTGGTTATTAATCATCTCTAATTCCCAGAGCCATTGAATATCTTTTTCAATTTGTTGTTTATGATATGAAGGATCTAGAAAGAGTAGTTTAAATGGCTCAGTCATTTGACTGCTTGCGTAATTTCGTAAACTCTTATGATTGTCACCCTTTAATAAAGTGAATCGTTCTTCCTCTTTAGTCATCTTAAGGTTTTCGTTGATTGTTTCGATGGCTGGTCTGTGTTTTTCACAAAGAACGGCAGAATCCATGCCTCTAGAAACAGCTTCGATGGCTAAAGCCCCACTTCCCGCATATAAATCTAAACAAATACCACCGTCAAAGTACCCACCAATTAAATTAAACATGCTTTCTTTAATTTTATCTGTTGTTGGGCGTGTATTTTGACCTGGGACTGCTTTTAGTCGTCTACTTCCATAATTTCCTGATATTACTCGCATATACTACCACCAATTATCCATTATTCATTTTTTTGTTGCGAAGTGATTCTGCAATTGACTCGATTAATGATTCTTCTTCATCCTGTACAGAAAAAGGACCAGATAAAGAATTGTCTGATGAGTGTTCAATCGCATTTGCAAATGTCATGTCAATGTCGTCTCGATATGAGTACTCGACTTCTCTGACGAAATAATAGTCATTCACTATTCTCTCAACTTTTTCTGCATCTTTTTTATTCACGTACATGATCGCGTACTTCATCTTACGACTATAGTAATGAATGTAGCCATGCTTTCTTAATTCTTTAATCTGCTTTGTTGAATATAGCCAAATAATAAGCGCTTGTCTTTCAATCATATTAAATTCCATATTACTCCCCTTTCTGTTTAGAATAAACTAAGTTGATATTTGGTTCTTTACCTTCTTCAACAATCATTCTTAAAGCCAGTCCAATCGCACTTAGCATTGCAATCATACTTGTCCCCCCATAACTTATAAATGGTAACGTGACCCCAGTTAATGGCAGTATACTCACGACCCCTCCGATGTTAATCACAGTTTGTACGAGAAGTAAAGATGCAACACCTATTAGAACTGATTTGCGGTATAACTCTGTACTTGCTGCAGCGCGTTGGTAAATGATTACGATGAGGCTAAATAATAAGCCTACCACGACTAACACACCAATTAAGCCAAGTTCTTCAGCGATATTTGCCAATATATAATCGGATTCAATGACCGGTAAAGCCCCTTGCTTCGATACACCTTCGCCTAATCCCATTCCAAACCAACCGCCCCGACTAAATGCCATTAGGCCTTGGATAATCTGGTAACCTGAATCGGATGAATATCTGAATGGATCAATGAATGATGCAATCCGTTCAAACATATGGAAATCTTTCGAAACTAACCAATCTCCAAATTGCCGTCCAATGATCGTCAGTAATAAATAACCGACAAATACAACACTATAGGCGATAACATTCCACTTTAAAGACCCTTTAGTTAACAGGAAGATAAGTCCAAGAGTTGCAGTTAGGATAATCAACATTCCTAAATCGGGTTGTAATAAAATCAGAAACCAAGAAATTACTAATGATGCTATGGCTGCATTATTCACGTTTATCCAGTTAGGCAATTTACGTTTTGTAAGGATAACTTCCCTATCATAGTACTTGATTAGCCAACTAATCACTAGAATCCCAATGACTTTAACGAACTCACTTGGCTGAAAACTAACTCCGAGTACAAGAAACCAACTGGTTGCCCCCCAAACACTTTCTTGAGTAGCTAAAGTATATCCCAATAATACAATTAAAATGGTCATCATTAATAGAATGAGCCTGATATTTTTAAACAATTCAAAAGGTACGACGAGCATTATACCGATGATGGTAACACCAATGACCACCGAAAGACTTTGTGTTGTGATCGCGCTAATTGGATTACCATACATTGTCGCACTAAAGACTGAAATCAAACCAATCACCACTAATAAAGTTGTAATTAATACGATAGATTTGTCAATCAATCTAAAATTCTTTGTCATCTCTTTTTTAGAAAAAAAACCTTTTAATGACTTTTTAAGCCTCATACTTTTTGAAGCATCATGATGTTCCTCATTGTTTGCCATCAAACGCCTCCTCATGCATAGATAATTACACTCAGTATACCACTTCAAAAAGTGTATTGAAAAGTGTAAGGTTTTTCATATAAGCTATTATAACATGTATCGCTTAATTAAAAATGACAATTTATTGAATAGTCAAATGACTCACTTGCTATTAAAATTCTAACTTACTAGCAAAAAAATAGTGTCACTGAGACTTCTCTCACTGACACTATCCATTTAAAGTTTAGATTATGCGTTTAAACGTTCTGCAACTTTCGACCAGTTAACAACTTTCCAGAAAGCTGATAAGTATTCTGGACGACGGTTTTGGTAGTTTAAGTAGTAAGCATGTTCCCATACATCTACACCTAATAATGGTTTCTTACCATCTGTAATGGGGTTATCTTGGTTTGGAGTTCCAACAACTTCTAATGTTCCGTTGTTATCAACTAGCCATGCCCAACCAGATCCAAATTGACCTGCACCTGCAGCTTCAAATTTTTCTTTAAATGCATCTACTGATCCGAATGCATCTTCTAATTTTTTAGCTAATTCAGCAGGAACCTCATTATTATCTGAAGGTGCTTGTAATGATTCCCAGAATAATGAGTGGTTTAAGTGTCCTCCACCGTTATTACGTACAGCTGTACGTTTTTCTTCTGGAATATCGTTTAAGTTTGCAACAACATCTTCGATTGCTTTATCAGCAAACTCAGTTCCTTCCAATGCATCATTTAATTTCGTTACATATCCATTGTGGTGTTTGCCGTGATGGATTTCCATTGTTTCCTTATCGATAACTGGTTCTAAAGCATCACTTGCATATGGTAAATGTGGTAAAGTAAAAGCCATAATTAAATTCCTCCTATATATTTCTTATGATATATCCATAATATCATGCTAGTAATGAATAACAAAATAAAACGCTCACAGAAAGTGAGCGTTTTGAGAAATATTATTTTTTATCTTTTTTAGATGCTTTTTCACGAGCACTTTTATCTAAGATTTGTTTACGTAAACGAATACTTTCTGGTGTTATTTCACAGTACTCATCTTCGTCCATAAATTGTATTGACTCTTCTAATGTTAAAACTTTAGGTTGTTTAATAACATTTGTTTGGTCTTTATTCGCTGAACGTACGTTTGTTTGTTGTTTCGCTTTAGTGATGTTAACTGTTAAGTCATTCTCACGGTTATGTTCACCGATAATCATTCCTCCATAAACTTCCGTTCCTGGAGTGATGAAGATTTGTCCACGTTCTTCGATGTTCATAATACTGTAAGTTGTCGCTTGACCTGAGTCTAACGATACTAAGGCACCGTTACGACGACGACCAATTGATCCACCTACAGCTGGTCTATACTCATCAAAAGTATGGTTCATAATTCCGTAACCACGTGTTAATGACATAAATTCTGTTGCGAATCCAATTAATCCACGCGCTGGAACTAAGAAGATCAGACGAACTTGTCCGTTACCTGGGTTAATCATATCAGCCATTTCAGCTTTTCTTGTACCTAAAGCTTCAATAATTGATCCCATATATTCTTCAGGAGTATCAATTTGTAATCTTTCAAATGGCTCACTTGCTACACCGTCAATCTCACGAATAATAACTTCTGGTCTTGATACTTGGAATTCGTATCCTTCACGTCTCATATTCTCAATTAAGATTGATAAATGTAGTTCCCCACGTCCTGATACAGTAAAGGCATCAGGTGAATCTGTAGGTTCTACGTTTAAAGAAACGTCGGTTTGTAGTTCACGTGATAATCTATCTTCTAGATTACGCGCTGTGACATATTTACCTTCTCTACCTGCAAATGGTGAGTTGTTCGTTAAGAACTTCATTTGTAATGTTGGCTCATCCACATGTAATAGTGGCATTGCAATTGGATCAGTACTACTTGATACTGTTTCCCCAACGAAGATATCATCCATACCTGATAAAGCGATTAAATCTCCACCAATGGCTTCGTTAATTTCAACTCTGTTTAAGCCGAAGAAACCGAACATTTTTGATACACGGAAGTTTTTAGTGCTTCCATCTGTCTTCATTAATGTCACGCTATCTCCTACTTTGATTGTTCCTTGGAACACTCGACCAATACCGATACGTCCAACGTAATCACTATAATCTAACATTGACACTTGGAATTGTAGAGGCTCGTCACGATTATCTGCAGGTGCAGGGACGTGTTCTAATACTGCATCAAAGATAGCATCCATATTATCATCTTGATCTGCTGGATCACTTGATGTACTTGAAGTTCCGTTTAATGCAGAAGCATATACAACTGGGAATTCAATTTGATCATCATCGGCACCTAGCTCGATGAATAATTCTAAAACTTCATCCACGACTTCTTCAGGTCTTGCTGATGGTTTATCAATTTTATTTACAACAACAACTGGAACTAATCCTTCATCTAAAGCACGTTTTAATACGAAACGTGTTTGTGGCATAGTTCCTTCATAGGCATCGACAACTAATACAACACCGTCGACCATCTTCATAATACGCTCTACTTCTCCACCGAAGTCCGCGTGTCCTGGTGTATCCATGATATTTACGCGAGTCCCTTTATAATCTACCGCTGTATTTTTAGCTAAGATTGTGATTCCACGTTCTCTTTCAATATCATTGTTGTCCATCGCACGATCGTCAAGTTGTGTATGTCCATCTAAAGTGTCCGATTGTATTAACAGTTCATTAACCAACGATGTTTTACCGTGGTCAACGTGAGCGATTATTGCGATGTTTCTTATATCATTACGTAATTCCATTATTTTATTCAATCCTTATCTATTTATGACTTAGCAATTCTAATGCCTCTTGATGCACATTCGGATGTGCAAATAATATTGGTGACCGGGTTAATATATCTGGTCGACTTCCATCAATTGTTGTTACTTTATATCCCATTGACTCGCATATAGCATAGCCAGCAGCAAAATCCCATGGTCGTAAACCTGCTGAGAAATACAGTGCTGCCTCGCCTCTAATTAAGCCAATGATTTCTATCGCAGCTGATCCATAGGATCTTGCGCCGAGTGAAACATTTAGTAAGGCTTTCATATTATACACGTTGTTGGAGAAAGATTCTACATTTCCGAGCACTAAAGATTCATTTAATTGAGATATTTTTAGTGGTTCGAGTGGATGATTATTTAAGTAAACGTCTACACCCACGATACCATAGTATAAATCACTATTCATTACATCATAAATATAACCAGCAACTGGTAAACCATCTTCAAAAATACCAATCATAATTCCAAAATGATTTTTAGCTTTAACAAAATTTAAAGTGCCGTCAATGGGATCAATAACCCAAACAGTGCCTTTCGTATCATCAACAATATCCCCTTGTCCTTCTTCACCAATAATTTGGTGTGTTGGATAATATTCACGGATTTTGTTAATAAAGAATTGCTCCGTTGCTTTATCCATCTCAGTGACTAAATCACTCGGACTTTTCTTCTCTTCAACTTGTAACTCACGCTCTAAAGAATATTTTAATGTCTCTGCTGCTTGTTCCATCCAAACTAAGATACGATGATGTAATTGATAGTCCACTTATTTTCTCCTTTGTTCCGTAGTTAAATTCATAATTTGAGCTTTTTTATTTAAATTCTCTTCTTTTAATTTTGTTCGCATCAATTGAACCGCTCTGTATATTGAATACCCACTTATGTCTTCGAATTTTTTCCCCATTTGCTTTTCTTGACTCTTACTTGGAACCACTTCTTTGAATTGGTTATAAGCTTTTTGGAATTTTTCAAAGTGAATACCTTGTTCATACGTTGATTCAACTGCATTAAGAAAAGTGATGACATGAACGATGTCTTCATTTGACCAATCTGGGTCGATTGGATATTGATAGTTTTTCAAATAGAATCTCCTTGCTATATTTAATTGCTGAAAATAAACTTTAGTCCTCTGTATATAGTTTATTTACAATCGCTAACACTTCATCATTAAATTTCTTCTGAATCGCTGTTACCGGTGTTTCGTTATTGATAATTAAGCTTGTATACACTTTTGGTGCATCTTCGACAGGAACCTTAATTAAGTGGTCTTGGTTTCTGATAATAATATCTGTCATGAAACCAGCATAAATTCCTGAATCAATCATTGAATTAATTGTTTGAATTTCATTCGAATAACGAACTTTCTTCAATTTCAGGCCATTATCACTTATCCAATGATTCATAATTGTATTATGCGTATACCCATTACCTAACGTAATGAAGTCTAACTCTTCAAGTTCTTCTACTGAAAGACTCTTACGGTCTGCTAATTTATGATTTTTATTTACATAAATCGCAAAGTCATGTTCTTCCATAGGAACTTGAGTTAACCATTTTTCCTCAAAAATAGGTTTTTCACTTGAAATAATTGCTGATGAAACTTGATTATTTCGAATCATTTCAAACATCACTTCAGAACTCTCTTCTTCGATAAAGTTAAGTAACATACTGTATTCAGCTAAATCTGGAAGAATCTTCGGTAAGTAAAAACCGCCAATCGTTGGTAGGAAGCCAAACGATACTGTCTCTGCTTGCGAATTAATTATTTCTTGCTTCGTGCGCTCTAGTGTTTGTAATATCTCATGGGCAGATCTGTATAAGATTTCTCCGGATTCAGTTAATTGAACATTTTGAACAGCACGATTACGTTGGATGAGTGTTGTTTCAAAATTCTCCTCCAATCTCTTTAACGCTATAGAGATAGATGGTTGCGATACATAGAATGCTTCGGCAGTCTTAGTAAAGCTCAAACTTTCTGCTAAATGAATAAAGTATTTTAAATCTCTAATATTCATATATTATTCCTCACTTCATAAATTTTATTTATAGTTAATAATAAATTGGTATTATTTCTTTTTATATCAATATGGTATTATATTCCTATGAAACGCTTTCATATCTTATGGATTTTGCTCCATATTGATTATATCATAATTGAAAAGGATGACATACATGGATAAGTTAAAACAGTTATTTTGGCTACTCTTATTCTCATATATTGGAGAATTATTGTCGCTAGTCATTTCGCCGTTTGTTGCAATTCCTGGTAGTGTTATCGGAATGGTCGTATTGTTCTTAGCTCTGCATTTCAATATTTTACCGATTGAAAAAGTAGAAGACGTTGGAACTTGGCTAACTGATAACATGGCTTTCTTATTTGTCCCAGCTGGGGTGGGATTAATGACTCAGTTCGAAGTACTGGGCGGGAACGTTTGGTGGCAGCTACTAATAATTTTATTTGTTACGACTGCATTAATGATGTGGTGTGTCGGTACAGTTGTTCAAAAACTGATCGACAAACGTCAGAATAAGGGGGCTAAAAAATGATAAGTACTTTAGTTGCAACACCATTTTTTGGTTTTATGGTTTCTATTGGCTTTTATTTACTTGGAAGTATTCTTTATAAGCGGATTAAATTTCCACTTTTTAATCCTTTAGTATTCGCTATCATATGTGTCATCATTTTGTTACTTCTTACAAATGTGTCATATGAAACTTATAATGAAGGAGGAAGATATATTAGTATCTGGGTTACTCCAGCTACGGTTGCCTTAGCAATCAAGCTTGAGAAAAACTTCAAGTACTTAAAAGAGAATTACCCAGCAATCTTAACAGGGATTGTATCCGGTGTGGCATTCCATACTGTATTGATCATTCTATTTAGCTTGTTGTTCAGATTCGACTATCCATTAGCAGCGACATTCTTACCTAAACCGGTAACGACTGCGATTGCAATTGGTATATCTGAATCTGTTGGCGGCTTAGTACCGTTAACTGTTGCCGTCGTGGTATTCACTGGTGTTGTGGGGGCTTTAATTGGACCTACTCTATTCAGAGTAGCCAATATTACTAACCCGGTTGCTCAAGGAATTGCTTTTGGTTCAAGTGCTCATGCAATGGGAACGTCAAAAGCTATTGAAGTTGGAGAAGTCCAAGGAGCAATGTCTGGTTTAGCAATTGTAGTTACGGGTATTGTTGTTGTTGTTATCGCACCAATTGGTGCACAAATTTTACAATTATTATTTTAATTAAGAAAAGGAGAATATAAACATGACTGAAGAAAACAAATATAATGCACCTCAAGAGGTAAAAGATTTAAATATTATCAATGCAATTGAATTAGAGGACTTTGCTAAAGAAATCGTTCCTCATGGCGGATTTGATTACATGGCTGGTGGATCTGGTGATGAGTTTACATTACGTCGTAACGTTTCAGCATTTAACCAAAAAGGAATCTTACCTCGTATGGCAGCTGACGTTGAATTCCCTGATACACAAACAAAAATCTTTGGCCATGACTTAAAAGTACCATTCATTATGGCTCCAATCGCTGCTCATGGTCTAGCTCACGAATCTAAAGAAGCTGGAACAGCTAAAGGGATTAGCGAATTTGGCGGAACAATTATGTCAATCAGTGCTTATTCAGGTGCTTCATTCGAAGAGATTGAAGAAGGCTTAGCTGGTAACCCACGTTGGTTCCAAATTTACATGAGTAAAGATGATGATTTAAACAAAAACATCTTAGACGAAGCTAAAGCAGATGGTGCTTCAGCAATCATCCTAACTGCAGATGCTACTGTAAGTGGTAACCGTGACCGCGATACTCGTAACGAATTCGTATACCCATTCGGTATGCCAATTGTTTCTCGTTACTTAACTGGTTCAGGGGAAAACATGTCTCTAAACAATATTTATGGACAATCTAAACAAAAAATCGATTTAAAAGATATCCAATTCATTAAACAATACTCTGGTCTACCAGTATTCTTAAAAGGTGTACAAACACCTGAA
The DNA here is from genome assembly GCF_042652985.1 of Ruoffia tabacinasalis. Classification (NCBI taxonomy): domain Bacteria; kingdom Bacillati; phylum Bacillota; class Bacilli; order Lactobacillales; family Aerococcaceae; genus Ruoffia; species Ruoffia tabacinasalis. The sequence goes on from NZ_JBHSHQ010000037.1 coordinate 27,553, forward strand.
GACGCTATGGCAGCAATCGCTGTTGGTGTGGATGGAATCTGGGTTTCTAACCATGGTGGTCGTCAATTAGATGGCGCTCCTGCTTCGTTCGAAGTCTTAGAAGAAATCGCTGAAGTAGTTGCTGGTCGTGTGCCAATCGTATTCGATAGTGGAATCCGTCGTGGAGAGCACATCTTCAAAGCACTAGCAAGTGGTGCGGATATCGTTGCTATCGGTCGTCCAGTATTATTCAGTTTAGCTTTAGGTGGATGGAAAGGCGTTAAGAGCGTATTCGAATACTTCGAAAACGATTTAAAACGTGTCATGCAACTTGCAGGAACACAAACAATCACTGACGTTAAAAATGCTCGCTTAAAAGATTTAAAATAATCACATGATAAAGGCCACACTAGAAAATTAAATCTAGTGTGGCTTATTTTTTCTAATTATTTTTCTTCTCTAGTTAAGCGAGTAATAATTTCTTTATGTTCGGGGTATTGTTCTAGTAGTACTTGTCGTTCAAATAATTCAAAGTCTTCAAATTTAAAGCCTGGGCTCACCATACAACCTACAAGCGAATAACCGTCTTTCTCCTCAACCGTCGATCCGAAGATTGTGTTTTTGGGTACGACCGCTTGAAGCACTTGCCCCTTCTCGATGTCCGTCCCTAAAGATACTTGTTGATACTCCCCTTCTGGGGTAATCATATGAATTGTTAATGGATTTCCGTAATGATAGTACCAAATCTCATCAGACGTTAACCGATGAAATCTAGACGGATTTGAATCGGTTAATAGAAAGTAAATACTTGTATAGAGTGCCGTCGGAGATTGACTCTCTCTTTCAAATGTTTCGTCTGACTTTAATACTTGATGAAAAAAGCCACCTTCAGGATGGGCTTCCATATTATAGTAATCAATCCATGTTTGTTTTTTCTGCATAATTTACTCCTTCTCAAGTTAGAATAATCGTTCTTTTTAGTATATCTTGTTACAATGAATGTATCAATGAAGAAAAGGAGCATGATACAATGGATATTAATGAGATGACAAGCGAAGCATTACTCCAAGACTCAAATGATACGGAATTAACGCAACACATTCGCGATTTAAGACGTTTAGCTGATGATGGCATGACTTTACTTGATGATAAGAAAAGACCAGATGCACGCCGTAATTTATCACTTTTAAAGGACATTATTATGAAAGAAGCACAGCAGCTTAAAGGCGCTGATAAAGCAAAAATTACTACTTTAGCCTCTAAATACATCGCGACAATTAAGAATCTGTCACAAACCCTTTCAAAGGATACAGAAGATTTTGATTTATATCAAACACTTAATCAAATTTATAAACCCCTTCATAAATTAATAAAATAAACAAAAAAATATCCAGACCTTACTTAAAAAAGTAGGTTCTGGATATTTTTAAAAATTTTTTGCTCTAACGTTAATCTTATTAATTGCTCGACTTAAAGCAATTCGAGCACGACGGTGAGCAACCGTATCATTATTTGATAAGGCGGTTTCTAATTCTGCCTCGGCTTGTTGCTTCTCAATAAGTGCTTTTCCTTCGTCAATATCTCTAGAACGAATCGCATACGTCGCAGTAATTTCAACGACATTATCATGCATTTCGAGAATACCACCATTAATCGCAATATAGTTATCCGCCATCGATTCCTCACGTCGGCTCACTTTAATTGAACCAACAGTTAACGAAGTGATCACTGGAATATGATTGGGAAGTATCGTCATCTCTCCGTCTGTTGTCTTCACTACAACACCTCGTGAGTAGTGAGTATAAATTAATCCTTCAGGAGCATAAATATTAACTTGTAATAGTTCGTGTTTTTTAGCCAATGTTACTTACCTCACTTCCTGAATCGGATTATTTATTTATATTGGGAAACATCAATACCTAATTCTTCTGCTTTATCAATCACTTGATTAATCGCACCCACGTTTCTAAACGCTTCTTCAGGTAGAGAGTCATATTTACCTTCTAAGATACCTTCAAAGCCATCTAACGTTTCCTCAACGGTTACAAATGAACCTGGAACGCCAGTAAACTGTTCAGCCACATGGAAGTTTTGTGATAAGAATAATTGAATACGACGTGCACGTGTCACTGTCACTTTCTCTTCATCACTTAATTCTTCAATACCAAGAATTGCGATAATATCTTGCAATTCATTATATCTTTGCAATGTTTGTTGAACTTGTGTGGCGATATGATAATGTCTATTCCCAACGATATCTTCAGATAAAGCAATCGATGTTGATTCTAATGGGTTCACCGCTGGATAAATACCTTGTGACGTTAACTTACGGTCTAAGTTTGTTGTTGAATCCAGATGGGCGAACGTAGTTGCTGGCGCCGGGTCAGTATAGTCATCCGCTGGCACATATACAGCTTGAATCGATGTAATCGCACCATCAACTGTAGAAGCAATACGTTCTTGCATTGCACCCATTTCACTTGCTAATGTCGGTTGGTAACCTACAGCAGACGGCATACGTCCTAATAGTGCAGATACCTCAGAACCCGCTTGAGTGAAACGATAAATATTATCAACGAATAGTAGTACATCTTGTTTCATTGTATCTCTGAAATATTCTGCCATCGTTAAACCAGTTAATACAGTTCTCATTCTGGCTCCAGGTGGCTCATTCATTTGACCAAACACTAAGGCAGTATTCTTATCAACACCACTCTCAGCCATCTCTTGAATTAAGTCATTCCCTTCACGAGAACGTTCTCCAACACCAGCAAAGACGGAGATCCCGTCCCGTTCTTGTGCGATATTGTGGATTAATTCTTGAATAAGTACTGTCTTACCGACCCCAGCACCACCAAAGAGTCCGACTTTCCCACCTCGTAAATAAGGTGCAAGTAAATCGATAACTTTAATCCCAGTTTCTAACACTTCAAAGTTACTTTCTAAATCTTCATACTTCGGAGCATCATTATAAATACTTTTCAGCTCATAGCCAGTTTCTAATGGACCACGGCGATCGATTGTCTGACCAAGCACATTAAATACTCGTCCTAAAACTTCTTTTCCAACAGGAACTTGGATAGTTGAACCTGTATCAACCACTACCATATCACGACTTAATCCTTCAGTCGCATTCATAGCAATTGTTCTAACAGTTCCTTCACCTAAGTCCAATGATACTTCGACGACTGTTACATCATCACGATTTAAATCCTCTTCGGTTACAGTTTCTTCAGTGACATTTGGAATAATCACTAAAGCATTCTGAATATGAGGGACACCATCGTCTTTAGGAAATCGAACATCGACGACTGGGCCGATAACTTGTTCTACTTTTCCAATTCTCATGTTATCTTGCCTTCTTTCCTTTAATTTTGTGCATTCGCACCACTCGTAATCTCGATGATTTCATTCGTTACGCGTTTTTGTCTTTGTTGATTATAGACATATTGTAAATTCTTAATTAAATCACTTGCATTATCCGTTGCTTGAGTCATTGCTTGCATACGACTTGCTTGCTCTGCTGTTTTTGCATCTAAGATTGTTCCATAAATCATACTTTCTGCATATTGAGAAAGCAGTATATCTAACACATCTGGAACATCAGGTTCAATAGCGTAGTCAACATCTGCTTTTTCTTCAGTTGGAAGATCTGACAAAGGTAATAATTGCTCACAACGAAATTCATTCTGTAATGCGTTAATTGAGTGATTATAAACTAGATATAATTCATCGAAAGTCTCGTTTTTAAATAACTCAACACATTTTTGGATTAAACTTTGAACTTGTGTAAATGTCGGAAAGTCAGGTAAATGATGCAACTCGTGTGCAACATGAAAATTTTCTTTTCGACATAATTTCATAATAGGTTCACCGACAGCCATCACAACGATATCTTCTGCACCTTGATTTCTTTCGTCCAATAATGCTTTAAATTCTTTCAATATCGTTGAATTGTAACCCCCAGCCAATCCTTTATCTGATGTAATCACTAAGTAACCTGATTTCTTAACGGGTCGATTAATTAGTAAATCATGAAAATCGACGATACTAGTTAAGTCACTATTCGTTACATAACCAGCATTACTTATATCACCCACTTGGCGCATTAAGTTCGCAACCGTTTGTCTAATTTTTGTTGCATATATTTCATAATTACTTGATATGTTAACAATTCGGTTGTACTTTGTCGTAGAAACTAAACTCATCGCTTTAGTAATTTGAGATGTCTTATTGATTGAATCAATTTGTCTTCTAATTTCTTCTAATGCCAATATATATCACCTCGATTAATCTACTGTTTGCATTGTTCGGAACATTTCTCCAAAGTTACTTAATAAATTGTCTAAGCTTTCTTGATCCGGCAAATCACCCGTATCTACAATTTCTTTCAAGACATCTGAATGAGTTGTCTCGATATAATCGTATAATTGCTCTTCATAATATTTCACTTGATCAACAGGGATATTTTCTAAATATCCGTGAGTTAATGCGAATAACATAATAACTTGATTCGCTACGGGTATTGGTGAATGTGCCGGTTGTTTTAATACTTCAACCGTTAATTTACCTTGATCTAATCTTCTTTGAGTGGACTCATCTAAGTCTGCTCCGAATTGAGAGAATGCCTCGAGTTCTCGGTAACTTGCTAAGTTTAAGCGAAGTGTCCCTGCTACTTTCTTCATTGCTTTCAATTGTGCTGATCCCCCTACACGAGATACTGATAATCCAGCATCAATCGCAGGTCTTACACCAGAGAAGAATAGATTTTGATCTAAGAAAATCTGTCCATCAGTAATCGAAATAACGTTTGTCGGAATATATGCGGATATATCTCCAGCAAGTGTTTCTACAATCGGTAAAGCAGTCATTGAACCGCCACCCATTTCTTTATTCAATTTAGCTGAACGTTCTAATAAGCTTGAGTGTAAGTAGAATACATCACCGGGATATGCTTCACGTCCTGGTGGTCGTTTAAGTAATAAACTCATCTCACGATAAGCTGCTGCTTGTTTTGATAAATCATCATAAATAATTAATACGTGACGGCCGTTATACATAAATTCTTCACCCATAGCTGTAGCAGCATATGGAGCTAAATATAATAAACTTGACATTGATGAAGCACTTGCAGAAACAACAATCGTATGATCCATTGCTCCGTGGTGTTCCAATGTTGTCACTAAGTTTTTGACAGTAGATTCTTTTTGACCAATCGCTACATAAATACAAATAACATCTTCATCTTTTTGATTAATAATTGTATCTACCGCTAAAGTTGTCTTACCAGTCTTTCTGTCTCCGATAATTAATTCACGTTGTCCTCGTCCAACTGGAACTAATGTATCAATGGATTTAATCCCAGTTTGCATTGGCTCAGCAACACTTTCTCTATCCATAATTGCTGGTGCTTCTGCTCCAATCGGACGGTTTTTCTTAGTGATAATTTGTCCATTCCCATCTAAGGGTTCTCCAAGTGGATTGACAACTCTTCCTAATAGGGCTTCTCCTACTGGAACCTGCATCACTCGATTCGTCCGACGAACTAAATCACCTTCATCAATATCAACATATTCTCCAAGGATAATAACACCGATATCATCTTTTTCTAAGTTTTGGACCATACCAATAGTACCGTTAGCGAATTCAATCATCTCGCCGTTCATGGCATTATCTAATCCATTTACTCTGGCAATACCATCCCCAATGAAAGAAATGATTCCAATCTCTTCGAGGCGATGCGATGCATCAAATTGTTGAATTTGTTGACGTAAACGCGTAGTTAATTTTTCAGTTTCCAATTATTTCACCTCTATTTTATATTTATTTGTTTGTGTAGATAACCATTTAAATCATTTAATTTACGTTTTAAACTGTTATCGTAAAAGTAAGTTGTACTTTGTACTCTGATTCCTGCAATCATCGATGGATCCACACGGAAATCGACTTTATCATTGTCGAAAGGAATGACATGACTCACCGCATCAATGACTGTTTTTCTTTCATCATCAGTTAATTGTTGCGCACTGGTTATTCTCGCTTTTTCATTCGAACGATAATCATCTTGCTCATTTGCTTCTATGATTCGTTTTTTATTGATAGAAGATGAAGCAAGTTGTTGTAATAATTGTTCTTCATTGAGAGAATTATTTACATTATCTACTTTCATTTATACTCGCATCCATTTCTAATACTAATTCTGATATTAATTGTTGGTGATCTTCTGAATTCACTTCACGTCTTAATACTTGTTCAGCAATTTCAATAGATAGTTTACCAATTTGATCTTCCATCGATTCAAGCATTTGTCTACGTTCGCGTTGGATAGATAATTCTGCTTGTGTACGCATTTCTTCTATCTCTTCTTTCGCTCGATCGATTTGATCAGCTTTCATCTTTGAAACTTGCCATTTTGTATCTTGTACTAATTTATTGGCTTCAGTTCTTGCGTTAGTTAACATTTCCCTTGCTTCATCTTTAGTTGCTTCAGCATCTTCTTTGGCTGATTTAGCATCGTTAATATTACTATCAATCATTTCTTCACGTTCTTGTAAAATCTTTGATATGGGATCCCAAGCAAATTTAGAAACGATAAATAGGAGAATAGCGAAGGATACAATTGTCATTAAAAAATGACCTACTCCTGTTTGAAGTATTGATTCAAGCATTTAATTCCCTCCATTTTTCGTAGTTAATTCTTACAAGAATAATAACATGAATGCAATAACGGCAGCCATAATTGGGATAGCCTCAATCATACCCACACCGATAAACATTGTCCCTCTAATTTTACTTTCCATCTCTGGTTGACGAGCCATTGACTCAATTGCTTTTGAAATAACCATACCGTTCCCGATTGCAGACCCTAAAGCAGCGAATGCAATCGCTATAGCAGCACCAATTCCGTTCATAATTATATGTCTCCTTTATATTTTAAAATTTTAATGTTCAGTAACAACTTTATGTGATAAATAAACCATTGATAACGTTACAAAGATATATGCTTGTAATGCCCCAATGAATAATGAAAATCCTTGCCATACCATTTGTAATGGTATCCCAGCTAACCAAGTAACTAAACCGAAACTGTTACCTAATTGAGCGATTAATGCGAGTAGTATCTCACCTGCAAAGATATTCCCAAATAACCTTAATGACAAAGTAGCAATTGAAATAATTTCATCTGCGGCTTTAATTGGAAGTACGGCTACATTTGGTGTAGCGTAATTCTTTTTGAAATATCCACCAAAACCAAATTTCTTGATCCCTAGAATATGCGAAATGAAATTCATTGTAAGAGCTAATGCAATACAGACGATTGGATCAGCTGTCGGACTTTTCCAATACGAAATCTCATGTGCTTCCACTAAAAATGGTAAACCAAGCACATTTGATACGAAAACGAATAGAAATAACGTCAAAGCTAACATGACATAGACAGGTTGACTTTGATTACCAAATGATTCCTCAACAATCCCATTAATAAATGATATTAAATACTCAAAGACAGTTTGTGTCTTTCCAGGATTTTCAACCCTCAGCTTACGTGTGAAAAATACAGATAGAATAAATACAATAATCAAAGTAGCAATCATTGCAATCAATGTATTAAACCCGACATTAATACCGAATATATTAACTAATTTTGTCTCACTCAAAAGCGACCCCTCTTTCTTTAAAAATATTGTGCACAAACTTTTTATAGTTTGTATCACGTAATACAATAAGTTGTTAAATATTTATTCAACATTTTTTATTGTATCATGTATTTTAATTTTATACAAACACTAATTAAACAGTAATCCCAGAGGTTATTTGTGTAGTGATATATTGACCTAGTATATAATTTACATTATAGTCGACTTGTTTTTTTAACTAAATTATATTAAAAAAATATTAAAATTATTTATTTTAATTTTTTTGTAGTATTATTTTTATATTTTAAAAAATGGTTGCGCTATCACATTGATTAATTCAGGGTTAGCAAAAAAAATTTATTATATAAAAAATGAAAATTTCAAGTTCTTTTAGTGTTCTTTTGTACTTTATACACACTCACATGTTGTTATAGTTCATAAAAATATACAAAAAAAGAGAGAGTAAGTTTTTTACTTACTCTCTCAAAAATTAAATTAAATGTGGATTGGTTGTCCTAATGCTAATTCAGCAGTATCCATTACAACTTCACCTAATGATGGGTGAGAGTGAATAGTCAACGCTAAATCTTCAGCATTTAAGCCACCTTCTACAGCGACAATTAATTCAGTTAGTACTTCAGAAGCGTTTGGTCCTACTACTTGAGCACCAACAAGAATATTATCTTCTGTTGTTGTAACTAAACGAACGAATCCTTCAGTTTGGTCTAATGAAATTGCACGACCGTTACCACCGAATGGGAATTTAGATGCTTTAACTGATAATCCAGCATCTTTAGCTGTTTTTGCAGTATGACCTACAGAAGCTAATTCTGGATCTGTAAATGCTACTGCTGGCATTGCAACGTAGTCTACAGTGTCAGCTTCACCGCTGATTGCAGCTGCTGCAACTTTACCTTCGTATGAAGCTTTATGTGCTAATGCCGCACCAGCAACGATATCACCAATTGCATAGATGTTAGGTAAGTTAGTACGACCTTGGTTATCAACTTCGATTAAACCACGATCAGTCATCTTAACGCCTGCTAAATCTAAGCCCATTTCGTCAGTGTTTGGACGACGTCCTACTGATACTAATACGTAATCAGCATTTACTTCTTCTTCTTTACCGTTAACTTCAAATTTAACAGTAACTGAATCTCCGTTATCAACTGCTTCTTTAGCCATTGCGCCTGTATGAACAGTTATATTACGGTTTTTCATTTCTTTCTCAACAACTCTTACCATGTCTTTTTCAAACGATGGTAATAATTGAGGTGAACCTTCAAGGATAGTTACTTCAGAACCTAAGTTAGCATAAGCCATACCTAATTCTGAACCAATCACTCCACCACCAATAACAACTAATTTTTTAGGTACTTCTGTTAAGTTTAAAGCACCAGTTGAATCGATAACACGTCCACCGAATTTGAATCCTGGGATTTCAATTGGTCGAGAACCTGTGGCGATGATTGCATTTTTATATGAATAACTTTCTGCGCCATCTTCATGAATAACACGTAAATGATGATCATCTTGTAAGAAAGCTTCTCCCTTAATGATTTCAACTTTATTCTTTTTCAGTAACATTTCAACGCCACCAGTTAATTTTGAAACAACTCCATTGTCTTTCCATTCTTGTGTGCGTTTGAAGTCTAATTTAACTTCGTTAGTTGTTACACCAAACACTTCACTGTTTTGTGCATTGTGATATGCATGTCCAGCACTAATAAGTGCTTTAGAAGGAATACATCCTACGTTTAAACAAACCCCACCAATATGTTCACGTTCAATGATGGTAACTTTTTGGCCTAGTTGTGCTGCACGAATCGCTGCAACATATCCACCAGGGCCTGAACCGATAACTACTGTATCTAATTCAACTGCGAAATCTCCAACTACCATTTATTTATTCACCTTATCCTTCCATTAACAATAATTCTGGATCTGCTAAGTAACGTTTGATTTCATTCATAGCGTGTTGTGCTGTAGCACCGTCAACGATACGGTGGTCAAAACTTAATGACAATTTAACAACACGTCCAACTGCTAATTCACCTTCGTCATTAACAACAGGTTGTTGTACAATTGAACCGAATCCTAAGATAGCTACTTCTGGGTAATTGATAACTGGTGTGAACCATTTACCACCTGCAGAACCGATATTAGAGATTGTAACAGTTCCGTCTCCCATTTCAGTAGCAGATAATTTACCTTCGTGAGCTTTACCTGATAAATCAGTGATTGCGTCTGCAATATCAAACATGCTTAATGCGTTAGCATCTTTAATGTTTGGTACGTATAATCCGCGATCTGTATCTGTTGCGATTCCAATATTGAAGTAGTTTTTGAAAACTATTTCGTTAGTTGAGTCATCAATCGATGCGTTTAATACTGGGTATTTCTTAACAGCTGCTACTAAAGCTTTAACAACATATGGTAAGAATGTTAATTTAGTATCGCGTTCTGCAGCAACATTTTTGAATTTCTTACGGTGATCCCATAATTTAGAAACTTCAATTTCATCATGTAATGTAACATGAGGTGCTGTATGTTTAGAGTTAACCATTGCACGAGCGATTGCTTTACGCATACCTGACATTGGTTCGCGAGTTTGACGTTCTGAAACTGGTACAGAAGCTGGTTCTGCTGCTTTAGCTGGAGCTGCTTTCACTTCAGAAGCTGTTTCAGTTTGTGCTGCTGCCGCTGCTGGAGCTTGAGCAGTTGTTTGATTTGGATCAAAGTTATTCACGTCATCAGCTGTAACACGTCCACCTTTACCAGATGGTGTTACTGATGTGATATCAATTCCTTTGTCACGTGCTAATTTACGTACAGAAGGCATTGCTAGAACGCGTCCTGTTGCGCTGTTTACGCCTGCAGTACCTGTAGATGCTGCTGGTTGAGCGTTAGAATCCGCAGTTTGTTGTGCTGGATCTTCGCCTGCTTCAGCTGTTGGTGATGCTGGTGTTGATTGAGTATCTTCACCTGAACCTTCGTAGTCTGGTGCATCAATTTCAACTAAGATATCATCAACGACTGCAACAGTTCCTTCTGATGCATGGATTTTAACTACTTTACCAGCATATGGTGATGGTAGTTCTTCTACTGCTTTATCGTTTTGAATTTCTACAAGAATTTGATCTTCTTCAACTGTATCACCTTCAGCTACTAGCCAAGATACAACTTCACCTTCAACAATCCCTTCACCTAATTCAGGTAAACGGAACATGAAGTTAGATCCACCTGCTGCTGGTTGAGCTGCTGGTGCTTCTTGAGCTGGAGCTGCCGGTGCAGCTGCTGGAGCCGCTTCTTCTTCAGCTTCATCTTCGTAACCAGGTGCGTCAATTTCGATTAGTACTTGACCAACTGTTGTTACTTCACCTTCTTGTGCAACGATTTTTGAAACTGTTCCACTTACTGGAGAAGGTAATTCTTCTACTGCTTTATCATTTTGAATTTCTACTAAAATATCGTCTTCTTGAACTTGGTCGCCTTCAGCAACTAACCAAGATACAACTTCACCTTCAACGATACCTTCGCCTAATTCAGGTAATTTAAATTTAAATGCCATTGGGTGTTTACATCCTTTCTCGTTTTCAGATATGTTTAACAAATAACCAAAGGGTAGCAGAACTACCCTAAGTATTTATAATTAGAAATCAGTAGCTTCTTTTACTTTTGCTACGATATCATCAGCATTTGGTAACCAGTCTTTTTCTGCCATACCGAATGAGAAGACAGTATTAGGAGCTGCTACAAATCCAATTGGAGCTTTTAATGAAAGAATTGCGCGTTGTGAAATTTCAGAAATTACTTTCTCACCAACACCTGCTTGACGTTGTGCTTCTTGAACAACGACAACACGTCCAGTCTTTTCAGCTGAAGCAACAATTGTTTCGATATCTAATGGATGAACAGTACGTAAGTCAACGATTTCAGCTGAAACGCCGTCTTTTTCAAGTGCTTCCGCTGCTGAGATAGCTTCACGAACCATTGCACCATAAGTAATGATAGATACGTCAGTACCTTCTTTAACAACGTTTGCTTTTCCTAAAGGAACTGTATATTCTTCTTCTGGAACTTCCTCACGGAATGAACGGTAAAGTTTCATATGTTCTAAGTAAACAACAGGGTCATTATCACGAATTGCAGAGATTAATAATCCTTTTGCATCATATGGGTTAGATGGGATAACTACTTTAATACCAGGAGATTGTGCAATTAGACCTTCTAATGAGTCCGCGTGCATTTCTGGTGTCGCAACTCCCCCACCAAATGGTGAACGGATTGTAATTGGCATAGTGCGTGATCCACCTGTACGGTAACGAGTACGCGCTGCTTGTCCTACAATTGAGTCCATAACTTCGAATACGAAACCAAAGAATTGGATTTCCATAATTGGACGGAAATTTTCGAATGTTAAACCAACAGCTAAACCACCAATACCAGACTCTGCTAATGGTGTATTAAACACACGGTCCTCTCCGAATTTTTCTTGTAAACCTTCTGTGGCACGGAATACCCCACCGTTAGCTCCTACGTCTTCACCGAAGACTAAAGTACGGTCATCGTTGCCTAGTTCAATTTCTAATGCGTTTGTGATCGCTTGAATCAATGTCATTTGAGCCATGATTATTTATTCTCCTTTGCTTCGTAGTATTCAATTTGTTCTTGTGTTACATAGTCAGGAGTTTCAAACATATTTTTCAAGAAGTCCGAAACTTTTTGTTTAGGAGTAGATTCTGCTTGTTTAATTGCTTCTTTAGCAGCTTCTTTAGTGTTTTCAACTACTTCGTTTTCTTTTTCTTCTGTCCATAATCCTTTTTCAGTTAAGAATTTACGGTAACGGTTTAATGGGTCACGTTGACGCCATTCGTCTTGAGCACCTTCTGGTTGGTAACGTTTTGGATCATCACCTGATAGTGAGTGAGGTCCGAAACGGTAACATAATGTTTCGATTAATACTGGTCCGTTTCCTGCAATCGCATATTCACGCGCAGCTTTCGTTACAGCATAAACCGCTAAAATATCCATACCATCAACTTGAATACCTGGAATACCTACAGCTACAGCTTTTTGAGCTAATGTTGGTGCTGCAGTTTGGAATTCACGTGGAGTTGAGATAGCCCAACCGTTGTTTTGAATTACGAAGATTGCTGGTGCTTTGTAAGCTCCGGCAAAGTTCATTCCTTCATACACATCACCTTGAGATGAACCACCGTCACCTGTCCAAGTCATTGCTACGGCTTTACGACCATTTTTCTTGATTCCTAAAGCTGCACCAGCAGTTTGAACATACTGTGCACCAATAATAATTTGTGGTGGGTAAGCGCGGAAATCTTCAGGGTAAGTACTTCCTTCAACATGTCCTTTAGACCATAAGTATGCTTTGTAACTTGGTAATCCATGTTGCATTAATTGAGGTAGATCACGGTATCCTGGGAAGATAATGTCATCTTCAGTTGTTGCCGCAATTGTTCCTAATTGAGAAGCTTCTTGTCCAGTTGTTGGAGCTACGAATCCTAAACGTCCTTGACGACTTAATGCTTGAGTACGGTTATACCACTCGCGGTAGAAAACCATATCTTCCATAAATGTTACTAATTCTTCGTCTGAAAGTTCAGGCATTAATTCCTCATTAACTACCTTTCCATCATTATCTAATATTTGAACTGTGCTAAAATCAAAGTTATCTGCTCTTAGCAGATCTTCCATTTTTGCAGGAGCTTTTTTATTTGCCATGCTATTACACATTCCTCTCTTAAAATAATTTAGAATAATACAAAGCACAATAAACTGTACTATTCAGTTGCTTCTAATTTATCACGCTTACTAAATAATTGCAAGTATTAAAAATATTATAAATCGGTTACAAAACTTGATTTTAAGCTAATTGTGAAACTTTTCTCAATCTGGCGATTGAAATTTAAAATTTTATTTGTTGTTATATTTTCAGTGAAAATGTGTTTCAATAAGGAAATTCTGTTGTAGTACAAAATTCGCCTGTAACATTTATTATAATCAAATGAGATGATTCCAATTTGTTTGTTATAATGTTTTTTTATAGTTCTTTTTATAAATTGTTTCTATTTAATGTTTTGAGTCATCTATTGCATAAAATTTCATATAAATACTTGCTGCATCTACATTGTTAACTGTTTATTTTTAATATACTAAAGTAATTATTATTTCTAGAAGTAATAAGTTAATTTTATTCATTTAGTATTTTTTCACTTAAACAAAATATTTTGCCACAAAAAATAAGTGTCAGTGAACTATTTCACTAACACTTATTTATTATATCGCTTAAAAAGATCTAAATCGTTTATTACGATTGGCTAATCGTGTATCAACATCTAGTTGACTTAATTCTTTAAACTTCGCTTTAATATCATTTATAGTGCGTTTTAAGATGACATCTCTATTTAAAGGAACTCCATGATTTATCTCTGGAATGATTTTTTCTACGACTTTTAATTCGTGTAAATCAGATGCCGTAAGTTTCATGACGTCCGCTGCTTTAGAAGCCAGTTTCGCGTCCTTCCATAATATAGATGCAAAGCCTTCTGGAGATAGAATGGAGTAAACACTATTCTCAAGCATCCACACTTCATCTGTTAATGCTAAAGCTAACGCTCCTCCACTTCCGCCTTCTCCTAGAATTATCGATAAGGTAGGTACTCCAACTTTCGCAAAAGTTAATAGTGATTGGGCAATTGCTTCCCCAATACCTGTCTCTTCTGATTCTGGTGAGGCATGTGCTCCAGCTGTATTAATTAAGGTTAATACCGGACGATTAAATTTATTCGCTTGTTCGACAAGGCGAATAGCTTTTCGGTAACCACCCGGTCCGACGGACCCAAAGTTTCGTTCAATGTTCTCACGGGTTGTACGGCCTTTTTGAATACCGATAATCGTTATAGGTTGCCCGTCATACATACCGATACCGCCAATAATGGATTTATCGTCTTCCATATGACGGTCCCCATGTAATTCAATAAACCAATCGGTTAAATTCTCAATGATATCAATCGTTGAGATTCTTTTTAAATCTCTTGCTTTTAAGACTTTTTCATATGCTTGGCTCATAATTACACACCACCTTCATATGAATGAGCTTGGACTAATTGGCTGATGATTTGTTTCTGGTTTGATCTTGGTACAATTGAATCGATAAAACCATTATCAAATACCCATTCAGCTTGTTGAAAGTCTTTCGTCAATTTACTTTTGATTGTTTGTTCAATCACACGCTTCCCAGCAAAACCTACGATCGCTCGCGGTTCAGCAAGAGTTACGTCTCCTTGCATCGCAAAACTCGCTGTGACTCCACCCGTTGTCGGATTTGTCAACACACTACAATAGAATAAGCCTGCATCTTGATGCTTAGAAACCACTTGCGAGATTTTCGCCATCTGCATTAAGGATAAGATACCTTCTTGCATTCTAGCTCCACCCGAAGCAATGTACAGAACTACTGGAAGTTTATTCTCAGTCGCATGTTCGAACAGTCGTGTAATTTTCTCCCCAACAATTGTTCCCATACTCGCCATGACGAATCGTTTATCCATCACACCAATTGCTAGTTCTCTACCATCAATCCTTGCTTCGCCTGTGACGACTGCTTCTTTCAATTGAGTATTTTCTTGCGCTTTTTCTAACTTGGCACTATAGCCTGGAAAATCTAGTGGGTTCTTCGCGTTTAGATCGCTATCCCATTCCTTAAATGACCCTTCATCTACTAACCATTGGATACGTTCATAAGCTGGAAAATGTAGATGTTCACTGCAATGTGGGCAACAGTAATCTTCTGTAATTTGATTTTGTAATATAATTCGATTACAATGTGGACATTTTTCTGCAATATTATCTGGAATAGATGATCTTTGTGTGGCTACTTCAGCGGGACTAATTGGATTAATTCTTATTGTTTTCTTTCGCCTAAATAAAGCCAAAACATCACCTCTTATTCTTCAGTATTTTCTTCTATTTCTAACCATTTTGGCATATAGTGGGTTTCTAACCACTTCGTATGCACTCTGTCCCAATCGATATATTCATCACTTACAAGTGCTTCAAGTAAGTCGATATTTGTCTCAACACCTTCAACAGTCACTTCATATAAAGCACGCTCCATTATCTTCAAAGCGTCTTCTAAAGTATTTGAATGCGTAATTACTTTCGCAACCATTGAATCATAGAATGGTGGTAATGTGTAATTAGGATATAGAGCCGATTCAACTCGTAAACCTAGACCGCCTGAAGGAAACATTAATTGATCAATGTGACCAGCGGAAGGTCTAAAATTATCTCTTGGATTCTCTGCGTTCAAACGTACTTCAACCGCAAAGCCTTCTACTTGAATATCAGCTTGCTTATACGTTAATGGTTCACCCATGGCTACACGGATTTGTTCTTTTACAATATCTACACCTGTTACCATTTCGGTTACGGGATGCTCAACTTGTAAACGAGTATTCATCTCCATAAAGAAGAAGTTATTGTCTTTATCAACTAAAAACTCAATGGTTCCAGCGTTCTGATAGCCTATGGCTTCCGCTGCTTTTACAGCTGTTTCACATATGTTTTTTCTGACCTCTAAAGGCAGACTGACCGCAGGTGAGATTTCTAGAACTTTTTGATTGTTACGTTGGAATGAGCAATCTCTTTCTCCTAGATGGATAACATTTCCGTATTTATCGCCTAATAATTGAACTTCAATATGTTTTGCAGGCGCAATGATACGCTCAATATATAAATCTTTATTCCCATATATTGCTTCCGTCTCATTTTGCGCTTGATTAAATAACAAATCTAATTGTGAAGCATCTTCAACACGGCGCATCCCTTTACCTCCACCACCATCTGCAGCTTTAATCATCAATGGGTAGCCAATATCAAGTGCGATATCACGGGCTTCTTCTATTGAATAAATTAAACCAGTACTACCGGGAGTAATTGGAATACCAGACTTACGCATTGTATCTCTGGCATGTTGTTTATGTCCCATGACATCAATAATATGACTATTCGGTCCGATGAATTCAATCCCTACATCTTCACATAAAGTCACAAAGTCACTACGTTCTGATAAAAAACCGTAACCGGGGTGAATCGCATCCACACCTGTTGCTAAAGCAGCACTGATGACAGCGACTGGATTTGCATAAGAATCCAATGATTTTGCTGGACCAATACAGATGGCTTCGTCCGCTAATTCAGTATGCAAGGCATTCCGATCTGCTTCACTGAAGATAGCCACTGAAGTAATATCCATCTCGCGGAGCGCACGTATAATTCTAACCGCGATTTCTCCACGGTTTGCCACGAGAACTTTTTTAAACATCTTATTTCGCCCCTATAATGAATGTCATTTCACATTCACATACGACTTTATCCCCAACGTATGCTTTACCAATTCCGATACCTGCATTACTTTTTAGTTTTTTAATATTAACTTCAAGACGTAATACATCTCCAGGAACAACTTTTTTACGGAATTTAACTTTATTTAAACCACCTAAGTAAGCTGTCTTTCCGTCAAATCCTTCTAATGATAATAATGGAATTGATCCGGCTTGTGCTAATGATTCTACAATTAGAACGCCTGGGAATACAGGTTCTCCAGGGAAGTGTCCTTGGAATACTTCTTCGTTAATTGTCACGTTCTTACGTGCGACAACTTTTTCACCCGGAATTAATTCATCCACTGCATCGATAAAGAAAATTGGGTAACGATTTGGAATAATTTCCATTACTTGAGTTGCTGTTAATAGTGTCATTGTTTTCCTCCTACTTAATTCTCATAATTGGTTGACCAAATTCAACAACAGTTTCATTCTCAACAAGAATTTCTACAACTGTTCCTGAATGGTTCGCTTGAATTTCATTCATTAATTTCATTGCTTCTATAATTACGACTGTATCTCCTTCAGACACAGTGTCACCAACCTTAACGAAAGCATCGCTATCTGGGTTAGGTTGTAAATATACTACCCCAACCATTGGTGATGTAATTAATACACCTTCCTCAACGTCGATGTCGTTTGTTACTGGTTTCGTTTCATCGATCTGAGTTGGAGCTGTTTCTTGCTCCACTGTCGGTGTTGGTGTTGGTTTACTTTCTTCTTGTTGACCGTAGTAAACCGGGGCTTCTTTAGGCATTTCTTTTGAAAGAACGAGTTTTACATCGTCTGTTTCATAGTTTAAGAAAGCTAATGAAGATTGATCTAATTTATCGATTAATGATAGTAATTGTTCTTGATTCAAAATTACGCACCGTCCCAACGTTTAAAGCAAAGTACCGCATTATGTCCACCAAAACCTAGCGAGTTAGATAGAGCATATTGAATGTCTTGTTTACGTCCTTCACCAGGTACATAGTCAAGATCACATGCTTCGTCTGAATTTTCTAAGCCTAATGTTGGTGGGATAAAGCCTTCTTGTAATGCTTTAACCGTCATAATTGATTCAACACCACCAGCTGCTCCTAATAAGTGTCCAAAGTGTCCTTTAGAACTTGAAATTGGTACTTTATGTGCGTGATCTCCTAAAGCATATTTAATCGCTGTCGTTTCACCTGAATCATTTGTTGGTGTACTTGTTCCGTGAGCATTGATATAATCAACGTCTTCTGGTTGAATACCTGCCATCTTAATGGCTTGGAGCATCGCTTCTCCTGCACCACTTCCGTCAGGTAATGGAGCAGTCATGTGGTAAGCATCTGAGTTTGAACCATAACCAACGACTTCACCATAAATTGTTGCATTACGTGCTTGAGCTGATTCTAATGATTCTAAGAATACAATCCCAGCACCCTCACCCATAACAAAGCCATCACGATCTTTATCAAATGGACGAGACGCTTTTGCTGGATCTTCATTTGTAGATAAAGCAGTTAAAGCCGCGAAACCAGAGATTCCGATTTCGTTAATCGTTGACTCAGCGCCACCCGCGATACAAGCATCTAATAAACCATTTTGAATCTTAATAAACGCTTCACCTATCGCATTAGTTGCACTGGCACAAGCTGTTACAATATCTAAACTGATTCCACGTGCACCAAACTGCATTGAAATATTCCCAGCGGCCATGTTACCAATTGTTAATGGAACAAATAAAGGCGGTACTCTTTTAGTACCTTTATCTTTCATCTTTAAAATACCGTTTTGAATAGCATGTAGTCCACCAATTCCTGAACTCACCATTACCCCTACATTAAATGGATTACTTGAAATATCATAACCACTCATCTCAACAGCTTCTTTACTTGCTGCGACACCAAATTGTGAGAATTTGTCCATTCTCTGGCTATCTTTTCTTCCTAATTCTTCTCTTGCATCAAAGCCTTTAACTTCCCCTGCAACAGTTACGCCTGTTTCAGATGCATCAAAACCTTCAATTGGTGCAATACCTGATTTATTTGTTAATACACTATCCCAGAATGCATCGACACTATTACCAATAGGTGATACAGTTCCTAGACCTGTTATTACGACTCTTCTCATAGAATCCTCCTTAAATATGTAATCCACCGTTAACTTCGATGACTTGACCGGTAATATATCGGTTAGTAATCAAGAAATCAACGACAGAACTAATCTCTTCAACTTGACCAAAGCGTTTTAATGGAATGTGACTTAACATTGTTTTCTTAACTTTATCACTCAAAGCGTCAGTCATATCTGTTTCAATATAACCTGGCGCTATCGCATTGACAGTGATTGATCGACTTCCTAGCTCTTTCGCTAAAGACTTAGTTAAACCGATTACGCCTGCTTTACTGGCAGCATAATTTGCTTGCCCTGGATTTCCTGTTACACCTACAACACTAGACATATTAATAATTGTCCCAGATTTTTGTTTTAACATAATCGGTGATACAAATCTTGTTAAGTTAAAAGTTCCTTTTAAGTTTGTATTGATCACGTTATCAAAATCTTCTTCTGTCATACGAAGGAATAATCCATCGCTTGTAATACCCGCATTATTAATTAAAACGTCGATTCTGCCATATGTTTCGCGAACTTCCTCAACAAGTTGTTTCGCTCCATCAAAGTCACTAATATCTCCGATGGCTTGACCTACTTCCAATTCATAGTCAGCAAATTCTTGAAGTACTTCCTCAGCAAATGGTTTACGACTATTTAAAATTACTTGATGCCCAGCTTCTGCTAAATGTTTAGCGATACCTAGACCAATTCCTCTTGAGCTACCGCTGATTAAACATGTTAATGTCATTATTTCCCTCCACTACTTAACCATTGTGTTAATTCTTCAACATCGTCAACTTTATCCACTACAAAAACTTCTGGAGCCAATTCATCCTTCGCCATTAATTTAGCTAAGGTATTTCCTGGTCCAATTTGGATAACATGTGTAATTCCTTCTTCTTTTAAGCGATGAACCGTTGGGAACCATTTCACTGGTTTAACCAAATGGTCGCTTAATAAAGTACGAATCTGATCTGTTGAATGATTCTCAACAGTTACATTACTAATTACTGGAACTGTTCCTGCTTGAAAGTTTATGTCGGCAAGTACTTCTTCGAAGTCTGCTTGCATCCCTTTCATAATCGGAGTATGGAAAGGTCCTTCTACTTTTAATGGGATGACTTTCCGATAACCTAAACTTTTTGCTTCTTTTCTAAAAGCAGTGACTGCTTCTTTTATCCCAGCGACAACTATTTGAGTTGGCGAGTTGTAATTAGCAATATATAAAGGTGTCTCTTCAGTATGAATACTTTCAACAAGTGTCTTAATTTCATCGATGGGCATATTAATTACAGCTGCCATAAGGTAACTTGCATCCTTTTCGATGTGTTCACAGTACGCAGACATAATATCTCCACGCTTTTTAATTAAATTTAATCCTTCGTCAAGTTCTAATACATCACTGGCAATTAAAGAACTATACTCGCCTAAACTTAACCCAGCCATATATTGTATGGCTGGGAGTTTAGTTTTAATCGATTCATAAATAGCTAAGCTTGTTGTAACGATTGCAGGTTGAGCATTTTTTGTTAAAGCCAATTGATTGATATCAGAATTGTTCCACGTTTGAATCGGTAATTGAGTGATGTCTTCTGCTTGAGTGAAGATTTCTTTTGCTTCTTGAAATGCTTCGACAAAATCCATTCCCATCCCCTCATAATGTGCACCTTGACCATTAAATATAATAGCCAATTTCATAAAATCACCCTTCCAATTAAGCTTTAAAATAATTTGCTTTTTCCTTATATGTTTCTTTCGCTACTTGAATATAATCTTCAATAATTTCTTTAACAGTTCGTCTTTCTTTAATTAAACCGGCAATCTGGCCAGCCATCATTGATCCACCTACTGTATCGCCTTCCACAACGGCCTTTCTTAGAGCACCTTGAGCCATTTGCTCTAAGCGTGAAAAGTCTTGGCCTGGAAGACTTGTGATTTCTTTCTCGACTTGTAAATATTCTTTTGTTAGTCGGTTTCTCAGTACTCGGACTGGATGTCCTGTAATCTGACCTGTTACAACAGTATCAATATCACTTGCTTTAAGGATCGCATTCTTAAAGTTATCATGAGCATTAGATTCTTCTGCAACAACGAAACGAGTACCCACTTGGATACCCTCAGCACCTAGCATTAAGGCTGCTGCTAATCCGCGACCGTCTCCGAACCCTCCTGCAGCAATGACAGGAATCTTTACAACTTCTGTGACTTGAGCTAAAAGAGCTAAACTCGTTAATTTACCGATATGTCCCCCAGCTTCCATCCCTTCAACAACAACAGCGGCAGCTCCAATTTTCTCCATTCGTTTCGCTAGAGCGACTGAAGCTACAACTGGAATGACGCTAATACCTGCATCGTGAAATCTTTGCATGTATTTTGCAGGATTTCCTGCACCTGTTGTGATGATTTTTATTCCAGATTCGATTAAGTAATCAACAACCTCTTCGGTATTTGCGTTTAAAAGCATGACATTCACTGCAAATGGTTTGTCAGTTTTTGACTTCATTAATTCAACTTTTTCTCGAACTAATTCAACAGGGTCATGTCCTGTTCCTATAACGCCTAATCCACCAGCATTTGATACTGCGCTCGCTAAATCCGCATCAGCAACCCATGCCATTGCACCTTGAACAATAGGATATTCAATGTTTAATAATTCTGTAATGGCTGTCTTCATATATACCTTCCTTTATCTAACGAGAAAAATTATTTGTCTAATCCTTCTACGTAACTAACTAAATCTCCAACTGTTTTTAAGTCTTGGTCTGTATCAATTGTAATATCGAATTCATCTTCGATTTCGTTGATAACTTGGAAGATATCTAAGCTATCTGCTTCTAAATCATTTTCAAAGCTAGTTTCTAAAGTTACTTCATTCTCTTCTACACCTAATTGATCTACGATAATTTCTTTAATTTTTTCAAACATAATATTTTCCTCCAATAATTTTTATAATTTTGTATGTACTTCGCCCCATGTTAAGCCTGCACCAAAACCAGTCATAACAACACTTTGTGTGCCATCTAGTCTGATTTGTTTTGCTTCAACCAATTCATTTAATAGAATTGGAATACTTCCAGCAGATACATTCCCAACACGGTCTATATTTGATGGTATTTTTGATAAATCCATCTTTAGTTTTTTGGACATCATCTTTATAAAGCGGTAGTTCGCTTGATGACTAATGATATAATCCAAAGATTCTTGTTTGTTTACAAATTGATCTAATGACGGAAGAACCGTTCTTTGAACGAAATTGAACACTTCGCGTCCATTCATCGTCAAAGTAATATTTCCTTCTTCATTTGGAGCCACTGCGATGGATAGATTTTCATCACCTTGAGAATACAAGCTACTATCATATTCAGGTAAACCTTCGCCGTCATTGGCAATTAATATTGCCCCAGCGCCATCACCGAATAAGATAGATGTACCTCGATCATTGAAATCTAAAATCTGACTCATCTTCTCAGCACCAATTACTAATGTGTAGCCAGATGGAAATGATTTTGACATTTTCTCAGCCACATCCAATGCATACACAAATCCACTACATGCGGCATTAATATCAAAACTAATGGCATTCTGACAATTAAGATTTAACTGCACTTTATTGGCTGTTGAAGGTGTATATTCTCTTTGTGACATCGTTGCTACTATAATCAACTTTATGTCATCTCGAATATCTTCATCCAGTTTACTGAGTAAATTATCTACGGCATTTGTCGCGATACTCGCCACTGTCTCTTCATCATTTGCAAAAAAACGTTGTTTTATACCAGTTCGTTGCTCAATCCATTCTGTGGATGAGTCTAACTGATTTACCTCGATTAATTCTGTGTTTGATACAGCTTTCTCCGGTAAATACGCTCCTGTAGCAATAATACGACTCATATCATCTTCCTTTTTTACAATTTCTCTTTAATGTCATTTAAGAAATTATGTAGATTACCTAATCCCTTTATTAACATTTCCGCTTCTTCTTTATCTAGACCTGCGATTGTATCTCTCACCATATCTAGATGGAATTTGCGGTGCAAGCGAAAGAGTAATTTTCCTTTTTTAGACAACTTAAGTCTAACAACTCGACGATCTTCTTCTAAACGCACCCGTTCAACATAGCCTTTTGTCACAAGATTTTGAATGGACACAGACAAAGTACCTTTAGTGACAGATAATTTCTCTGCTACTTGTGATGAACTTAAATCTCCTTCAAGACCAATTGCTTCAATAGTATGCATCTCTTTAATAGTTAGATCTGAAAACTCACTTTGTCTAAGCGAATTTTCTTCAATTAATAGTACTTCATTAAATATTTGGACCAAATAATCGTTAATTTTAGTAACGGTCCCATTATCCACTCATTATCACCTCTCATCAACTTCGTTTAATAATCAAACTATTTGATAGTCAAATAATAAATGATATTAGTTTGATTGTCAAACTAAAAAAGTTTAAAGTTTTTTTAAGAAGATAAAAACTATTAGTAACGGCTATTATTCAAATCATTATTGTTATATTGTGTAATCGTTTTAAGTATTATTATACCTTTGTTTTGTTGAGGAGATGTGTTGGAGGGTATTTAAAGTGTGGGAGATGTAAAAATATGTTCTTGAGATTTTTTCAGGGACATGAAACGCTAAAATATGTTCTTGAGATTTTCTCAAGGACACGAAACATCAAAATATGTCCCTGTAATTTTCTCAAGGACACGAAACGCCATTATATGTCCCTGTAATTTTCTCAAGGACACGAAACGTCAAAATATGTCCCTGAAATATTCTCAGGGACATATATTTTAGAAAAAAATAAGCTATCAGATGAAAAATTCATCCAATAGCTTATTAATTCGTCTATATTATACGACACCGTTCATAATCATTAATTTAGCAATACTTTCAAATGACGCAATATCTGCTCCGGCAGCATAGTCATGATCTAAGTTGTAATTATTACTTGCATCTAATGCTTGTTTGAAGATATCTTTCATGATGACTTTAAGTTTCTCGTCAACTTCTTCCGTTGTCCATCTTAGTCTTTGAGAGTTTTGACTCATCTCAAGCGCAGATACCGCAACCCCACCAGCGTTAGCGGCCTTACCAGGCCCATAGTATAATTTGTTTTCTTTATATACTTTTACTGCATTTGTATGGCTTGGCATATTTGCCCCTTCAGCGACAAATTTAATTCCATTATCAACTAAACGTTGGGCTTGTTCTTCGTTAATCTCATTTTGAGTTGCACATGGTAAAGCAATATCAGCTTTAATATCATGGTCCCAAAGTGATCCTTCGAAGTACTCAGCGTCTGAATGAGTATCAATGTATTCTTTAATTCTTCCACGGTTATCAATTTTAATTTGTTTTACAGTATCTAAATCAATACCATTTTCAACATAAATTGCCCCATCTGAGTCACTTAATGAAACAACTACACCACCAAGTTCCATGGCTTTCTTAGCAGCAAAATACGCTACATTTCCAGATCCAGAAATAATAATCTTCTTACCTTCTATTGATTCGTTCACTTCAGTCAACATCTCTAATAAAAAGTAAATTAATCCGTAACCCGTTGCTTCAGTACGTCCTTGACTACCGCCAGCTGGAATGGGTTTCCCAGTTAATACACCAGGAGTTTTAGCATTTAAGCGTTTGTATTGCCCAAACATGTAACCAATTTCTCGTGCACCTACACCAATATCTCCGGCAGGCACATCTTCATCGGCTCCAATGTATTTTTGTAATTCAGTCATAAAACTTTGAGTAAAGTTCATCACTTCATTGTCTGATTTCCCTTTAGGATCAAAATCAGCTCCACCTTTACCCCCACCGATAGGTAGACCCGTTAAATCATTTTTAAAGATTTGCTCGAAAGCAAGAAACTTCATGATACTTTGGTTTACTGATGGATGGAAGCGAATACCACCTTTATAAGGTCCGTTTAAGGAATTAAATTGTACACGGTAACCACGATTTACTTGAACTTTCCCTTGATCATCTACCCAAGGAACACGAAAAGAAATAATTCTCTCTGGCTCAGTAATTCGTTCTAATATTGCCAAATCTTCATATTCAGGATGTTTTTCAATCACTGGTTCAATTGCATCAAGAAAATCTTTTACAGCTTGTAAAAATTCTGTTTCATGCTCAAAAGTCTTTGATAATTTGTCATAAACACGCGTCATATAATTATTTGCCATTATGTGTCACTCCTCTTTTCGTATATATCATTATAACACAGCTTTGTTTTTCATGATAATATTTTAATAAAGCTCTCTAATTTCTCATCTCATTTAAATAGAAATATACATCCGATTTACCCTCTTGCTGAGTAAAATCATAATCGTAATTGTTAAAGCCACCAATCTCAAAACCTTGTTTTAAATAAAATTTACAAGCGCCTAAATTATTATCTTGTCCAATAGTGAATACGCCTTTATAACCTAGACTTTGGGCTTCTATGAGACCCTGTTTAATCAATGCTTGACCGTGTCCAAATCGGCGGTATGCTTTCATTACTTTTAAATCAGATAAGTACATATACTTATTCCAGTGATTTTCAAAGATTGCTAATGCGACACATTTTGAATCTTGAAAAGCTCCAATGGCAAATCCTTTTTCAACAATCTCTTCATATATATAGTTCTCTTTAGGAAAAGTTTGTTCTTCAACTTGCTCGAACAATTCTTCTTTATAAGTCCATTGTTTATTATTTAATGAAACAACTAACTTGCCATATAATTCAAACGGCTCATTCGGTAAATTCAATGCTGCTTCTTCGTCTCTAGTTATGAGTTTATATTCCATGCCGATCACCTACCTTTTTTGATAATTACTACTATACACCTTTCGGGAAAATGTTACTATTCTCAGATAGATGTTCTATCTTAAATTTCTTGAATTGTAAAATTAAGCTAGAAAAATAAATAAACCATTTGTGGTACACTCAAATCAAATTTCCAAC
>NZ_JBHSHQ010000038.1:0-2791 GCF_042652985.1 Ruoffia tabacinasalis
CCACGAACCAATTCAGGTTTAGCAGGTAAGAAAATATAATGTTGATATTCAGTTTTGAGTGATCTAAGTATAGATTACTTATATACAGACAATGTGTGGTGATGGTAGCAAGAAGGATACACCTGTTCCCATGCCGAACACAGCAGTTAAGCTTCTTAGCGCCGATGGTAGTTGGACCTTTGGTCCTGTGAGAGTAGGTCATTGCCATGCATTGTTTAATTTTTTAGTCATTCCGCAATAGCTCAGCTGGTAGAGCGCATGACTGTTAATCATGATGTCGTAGGTTCGAGCCCTACTTGCGGAGTCTTTTTTTTTACTCAAATTTCAAAATTGATATTTGCCGTTTTAGCTCAGCAGGTAGAGCGCTTCCATGGTAAGGAAGAGGTCACCGGTTCGACTCCGGTAAATGGCTTCATATTGATCTTTTTGATTTTGAATTTTGTGAAAATTAAGAAAATTTTATAGCCAGATTGTAAGTACTAACGGCATATTGCCGGGGTGGCGGAACTGGCAGACGCACAGGACTTAAAATCCTGCGGTGGGTGACTACCGTGCCGGTTCGATTCCGGCCCTCGGCATAACACATTTGTGTTAAGATAATTGAATAAAAGATATTGCACCCTTAGCTCAATTGGATAGAGTACCTGACTACGAATCAGGCGGTTGTAGGTTCGACTCCTACAGGGTGCGTTTCATTTCGGGAAGTAGCTCAGCTTGGTAGAGCACTTGGTTTGGGACCAAGGGGTCGCAGGTTCGAATCCTGTCTTCCCGATTGATATAATGGGGGATTAGCTCAGCTGGGAGAGCGCCTGCCTTGCACGCAGGAGGTCAGCGGTTCGATCCCGCTATCCTCCATAAAAGATCAAAGAAAGAGATGTAGATTTTAAAATCTATGTCTCTTTTTTTGTGTTTCTTTGTCAAATAGGGTTGATGATTCATTTTAGTCGAGGTCAAGCAGCAGAGATTGTTGCTTGACCTATTTTATTTAAAGGAAATATCAATAATGAGAGGTTTCAATTGAGAGTGTATAGCTAAGTAATATAGTATCTTAAGAAGTTTACTTTCGAGCTTATACAACAACCGAACGGTTATATATTTTAAACCGGAGGATAATATGAATTTCAGTAAATTATGGAAAGAATTTACTACATTGCCAGAGGTTGAGTCAATTGCCCTTGGGGGATCGAGGGTAAAACAGATATTTGATGAAAAGTCGGACTATGACTTATATATTTACTGTAATGAGATACCAAGTAAGAATGCTCGAAGACGAATATTGGAGAAATACTGTCATTATATGGAGCTTGGAAATTCATATTGGGAGCTTGAAGATAATTGTACATTGAAAGATGGAATAGATATTGATATCTTGTACCGAAATCTTGAGGACTTCTCACAACAAATATATTCAGTCGTTGAAGAGTTTACTCCGAGTAATGGATACACAACTTGTATGTGGCATAATCTTTTACATTGCAACATTCTATTTGATAAGAATGGTAAATTGGAAAAACTGCAAAATAAGTATCAAATATCATATCCAGAAGAATTACGTAGAAATATTATACAAAACAACAT
Source organism: Ruoffia tabacinasalis (assembly GCF_042652985.1). NCBI lineage: Bacteria > Bacillati > Bacillota > Bacilli > Lactobacillales > Aerococcaceae > Ruoffia > Ruoffia tabacinasalis. The sequence continues at coordinate 1,579 of NZ_JBHSHQ010000038.1, forward strand.
GAATCTACTCACTGGTAACCTGCCATCCTATGATAAGCAGATAGAAAAAGTTTTTATTCGTAAGGATATAGTAAGTATAAACCATAGAGTTGCAGCTTTTCTAGAGTCGTACTTCGATATGATATTTGCGATCAACAGATTAACGCATCCTGGAGAAAAACGGATGATAACCTATGCCAAATCAGACGCAAGCATTCTTCCTGAAGCATTTGAAGAAAATTTGGAAGGATTATTTCAGAATAAGTTTGAGGATTCTGAAAAGACGTTGGAAATACTTAAGGACATAATAATTGAATTGAAGAAAGTAGTGTAATGAGTTATACAAAGGTGAAAAAAACACTGGCAGTATTGAATTCATAAGTAGATAAAGCATTCGATGTATCAGTTACTACTCCATAGGGAGCAAACATACTTATGAGTAGATAAATAGCAAAAGATTCCTGATGGATTAATTACACAAATTAGAAGATGATCTGCAAATAAGCAATATGTCTAATAGATGGAAGAACAAGTGTTACTCATTATAGTAAGGTAAAGGGAAGATCAAAATAAATCAGAAGAAATATAAATATAATGAATGTTAAATAGAAGTCATCTATAAGAAGAGATACGCAAGCCAATTAGATTCTGCTGAATACTCTAAAGAAGGACTAGGCAGAGAGATGAAGTGGATTATGCGATAAACGATTAAGAATCCAATAGAAATATAAAGTTCTATAAGTCGGACTCCACTAGCTTTTGCCGTAATAGCTTTAGTAATAATGGTTAGTGTCATCATGATATGGCTATAGTATATACTGCCATATAGATATATACATTAATAAGAATTCAAAAAGATGAAATAAAATTTAAAAATGCATTGACACTGACCAAAGATTCATGTTATTATAATTAGGTTGTCAATTGAGACAGCACCAACGAATCGAACATCTAACTTCGGTTGAATAAAAGATTCAAAAAAAGGTTGACAGTGCATCGAGTAACATGATACAATATAAACCTTGCCACATGAAGTGACGAGAAAAAAGCGAAGCATGTGAGACCAATTAAAATTAATTCAAACAATTAGTTGACAATTGCGTAACAAACATGTTACACTAATTAAGTTGCATCACAACCGCAACGAAAGCTCATTGAAAACTGAACAAAGATAAACACACCAAATGTGTAAGGGGATCTGTTCTACGGAACAGACAACCAAACAATTTCGCTG
>NZ_JBHSHQ010000038.1:2853-3032 GCF_042652985.1 Ruoffia tabacinasalis
GTTCTCTTGACGTGAGTGGCGCACGGGTGAGTAACACGTGGGAAACCTACCCTTCAGCGGGGGATAACCATCGGAAACGATGACTAATACCGCATAGACGACAGAACCACCTGGTTCAATCGGGAAAGACGGCTTCGGCTGTCACTGAAGGATGGTCCCGCGCTGCATTAGCTAGTTGG
>NZ_JBHSHQ010000039.1:0-40504 GCF_042652985.1 Ruoffia tabacinasalis
TCGTTACTAACATTTTACACGAACCTGTTATGGGTTTCTTTATTTGTCGCACTTAATTTTACAATTCATCTTATACTAAATTATACTGCTTGCTAATAGCGTTTTAGCCATGTATTAGGAGAAAATAGAATTAACATTGGGAATATTTCTAAACGTCCCATGATCATGATGAATGATAATATTATTTTGATAAAAGGACTAAAATGTGCAAAGTTTTGAGAGGGTCCGACAATGCCTAAACCAGGTCCAATATTATTAAATGTTGCGGCTACCGCACTAAAAGAGGATAGTAGATTTGGAGTTTCTAAACTAACTACCAGCACTGCCACAATGAAAATCAGAATATAGACCACCAAGTAACTTAGAACAGTATTAGCCAATTTAGAATCTATACGACGACCTTCATATTGGATGGCAACGACTCGATTAGGACGAATCGTTTGTTTAATTTCAGCCCAAGCAATTTTAACTAATAATAAAACGCGTGAAACTTTTAAACCACCCGCGGTCGATCCAGCCATTCCTCCGACAAACATCAATAGAATGAGTATCAATTGCGAGAATAAAGGCCAATGATCAAATAGAGCAGTTGAATAACCCGTTGTTGAAATGATAGAAGCTACTGTAAAGAAACTATCCCGAAATGCATTGACAACACCATAAGAGGTTGAGATCAAATTCATGGCGATTAAAAGCACACCTACGGCGATAATTGCTAGAAACCAACGAAGTTCTTCACTTTTTAGTACTCGCTTCGCGTGATGTATGAAGACTAAATAGAACAAATTGAAATTGATACTGAATACAATCATACCGATACTTAAAATCATCTCAACTGTAAAACTGTCATAAGGTGCGATACTCCCATTCAAAACACCGAAACCACCCGTTCCTGCTGTCCCAAAAGCTAGTAACATCGCTTCGAAGAAGGGCACACCGGCAAGATACAAGCATATTAGGGTAATCATCATAAAAGTGAAATAAATAATATACAAAATTCGAGCGGTTGAAGACAACCTCGAAACAAGTTTACCAAAGGTAGGTCCAGTCATTTCAGCTTTCATGATATGTACTGATGACGACTCAGCTTTAGGTAAAATCGCCAAGGCGAAGACTAAAACTCCCATCCCACCAACAAAGTGGGTGAAACTACGCCAAAACAACATTGAATGTGATAAAGCTTCCACATCAATTAAAATACTTGCACCTGTCGTTGTAAATCCACTCGCCATTTCAAAAAAGGCATCGACGAACGATGGAATCTGTTGGCTTAGAACAAAAGGAATGGCACTAAAAAAAGAAATAGAAATCCAAGATAGTGATACTATCGCAAAACCTTCACTCGCATAGAAAGTACGACGATGCAATTTCGTCCGTAATAGGGCAAAACCAATAATAAAAGTCCCTAGAGAAGTACCAAGAAAACTAGCAATATTTACCCAACTTTCTTGATAGATCACACTGACTATTAAGGGTAATAACATCAGACCAGCAAGAATCATTAAAATATTTCCGAGGGTATAGCGGATAAATTGTTTATTCATTATGGCCTCCTTACTTCAAGATATCATCAATATCGCTAAATGCCTTATGCTTAGTTACAATAAGCACATGATCATCAGCTAAGATAACATCGTCACCTGTAGGATATATTAATTGCGAGCCTCGTATTATGTAGGCAATTAAGACATTGTCTTTTGTATTTAGATCTTTAAGCTTAATATTCACCACACGACTGCTTTCTTTTACAAGGAATTGTAAAGTCTCAACTTGGTCATCAGCAATTCTAATTAAAGCCTCTACATTTGATGCCGTTGCATTTCTTAAAGAGCGAACGTATCGTAAAATCTTGTTTGTTATTAATCGTTTTGGGGTCACGATGGCTTGCAAGTCCGAGTCACTCAATATTTTTAATAAGCCAGTTCGACTCACTTTTGTCATGACTTTCTTAATACCTAAAGATAGGGCGTACATCGAATTAATAATATTTTCCTCGTCGATACCCGTCAAACTTAAGACCGCATCAAAATTCTCGATACGTTCTTCTAATAACAATTCCTGTTCCATTCCGTCGCCTTTAATCACAACGACTTGTGGGAATCGGTGACTGAGGTCTAAAGCTCTTTCTTCATTTAATTCAATCACTTTTAAATCAATATCCATCTTACTCAGTAGATGAAGAGTGTAATAGGTCAAACGGCCTCCACCAATAATTAAAACCGATTTAATTTTTTCTTCACGATAACCAGCTTTGGAATAAAAGTTTGCTAAATCTTCTCGAGATCCTGTCACATAAACACGATCCCCAACTCTCAAGACAGATTGTCCACTAGGTATAATCGTTTGTTTATCATGGGTTAGGGCGCAAATTAATACTTCACCATATTCATTTCTAAATTGATTTAAAGACTGATCGGCCAACGGGCTGCCAGCTTTAATTTCTAGTTCAACTAGATTCACACGGCCTTTACCGAATTGTTCAATACTGAGTGAATGAGGGAACTCAATACTTTTGGTAATGTAACGAGCAGCAACCATCTCTGGATTGATAACTAAGTCAATACCTAGGCTCTCACGAACAAATTCAATATGATTTGTATATTTAGGATTTCTTACACGAGCAATGGTGTACTTAGCACCTAATTGCTTAGCAATAATTGAACTTATGATATTCGTTTCATCCTCAGGTGTCACAGCAATAAACATATCACACTGTTCAACACCAGCTTCGACTAAATTATCATAATCCGCGCCGTCACCAACTAAACCTGTTATGTCGGTTTTATTAATAATGCGATTCAATCTTTCTGGAATGGTTTCGATGAGAACGATATTATTATTCTCCAATGCTAGTTCTTGGCAAAGAATTTCACCAACTTTTCCTCCACCTATAATGACAATATCCATTTGACGATTCTCCTTCGTTTTCATAAAATTTTAATTTAAATAAGTTGAATATTAGCAATTTGACTTGATCCTAAATATACATGCAATGAGAAGCCTGTAATTGCATGGTTTAGACTAAGAAATATAAGAGCTAATAAGACAGTCATTTCAAACTATATAAAGCAATATTACAATAGTTTCATCAAGTAATAAAGAAAATATTGCTGGCAATATCATAAGTGATTAAACAAGTATAAAGTGATGCTGTTATGCGATTAGGAAAATTGAAAACTTAAAAAAGATAGAAGTTTGAGTCATAGGATAGATCGAGGAACTTAATGAGATGTAAGAGATCAATTTGAATTTTAAAAGAAAATAGAAACATCAGAATTGATTATTATCATATTACTTAAAATAGAATTCAGTCTCTGAGTATCTTTACGCATAAGTCTAAGCATAATAATCTGAATTAACCTCAGAATCGATATTTAAATTTATGCGGTGAAAAAGAAGTAGGGTTGGCGAGATAAAACATGGATATTGTGGAACAATACATTTTCTCATTCGAGTTTACATAATATATATTATCGAACTTATTTAACGAAGATTTCTATAGTACTAAATCTATTGGTTAATATCGTGGCATATGAATTGTATTATAACTTCAGTTATTTTATCATTACTATAATCACTTCGTTACTTTTATATTTTATAAAGGAGAAATTTGATATGAAGAAATCATAAAAAAAATTATTAACTGTTTCATTAGCCGCTAGCGTGTTATTTGGCGCAGACATACGTATGGTTTATAGCTGAAAACACCTCTGAAGCCAGTTCAGAACAAGTTGATAACTCTGAATCTGAAACAGATACACAAATGGATGGTTTGCCATTAATTAGTAAAGCAGATTTAAATGAAGCCAATGGTCAGGATGGAAATCCAGCTTATGTTGCTGTATTTGGATATGTATATGACGTTACTGACATTGATGAATGGGAAAATGGTGAACATAATGGCGCTCAAGCCGGTACTGATGCTTCGAGTTTTTTCATTGAATCACCTCATGCTATCGACACTTTAGAAGGATTAGAACAAGTTGGAGTTTATAATGACTGGGAAGTATCAGATGATTTATTAGCTGAATTTAATAATGAAAACGAAGAACTACCAAATTTAGTTGCAGTTCGTGGAATCGTTTATGATGTTACTGACGAAGAAGCTTGGCCAAATGGTGAACATAACGGTATTAGCGCTGGATCTGATGCAACTGATAACTTTGAAAACGATTCTCCACATGAAGATGACCTATTAAGTACTTTAAAAATTGTTGGAAAACATGTGGATTATGTCTTTTCTGAGGATGAATTAGCTAATTTTGATGGTAAAGATGGAAATCCAGCCTATATTGCTGTAAATGGTACGGTATACGATGTTACAAACTTTGGTGCATGGGCAGATGGTGAGCATCAAGATATGGTCACTGCTGGTACAGATGCAACCGATCTTTTTGAATCAGAATCTCCTCATAATACAGAATTTTTAGAAGCCGTACCATTAGCTGGTCGTTTTGAATAACATTAAAATAGAAAAATCCCAGTCTAATTTTAATCGGACTGGGATTTCTTCTCTTTATAATTCTATGAATTCATTTTCTTCTTCATTAAATATGGAGATCACACCGTCACCAATACTATAATGCCAACCATTTAAAGTTAACTGATTTTTTTCAACACGATCTCTGATATTCTCATAAGTCATAAGATTGCTTAATTGTTGAATTACATTTAACTTTTCAAGTCGATTAGCCTTAACTGTCATATCTTCATCTGGTAACTCTTTAGATACTTGTTGACGTAAGCTTTCTAATTGTGAGATCCAAATACTAGTATATGGCAACTCCTCAATATTTTCAGGAGGATTAATACTTGCTGCACACCCACCACAATTTGAATGACCACATATAATAATATTTTTTACATTTAAAACTTCGACCGCATATTCTATAGCAGATGTAGTGGAAGCATATTTCACGCTCTGCCCTGCTGGTGGGACAATATTAGCAATATTTCTAATGTGAAAAATCTCACCTGGATATGCTTGCAACAAGCGTTCTGGACTCACTCTAGAGTCAGAACAGCCTACAAATAATGTATGGGGTGTCTGAATTTCACTGAGTGATTCATATAAATCCTTATTTTCTTTGTAATCTTGTTCTTTAAATTGTTTCAGTGCTTTATATAAGTTTTTCAATTAACAAAACATCCTATCTTATTAGAATAATATTAAGTTTACTCATCTTAAATTAGAGATGCAAATTTTATTTATTTATATCATAGCAATGATTCTATCTGAAACTTCTTGTGTGTTTAGTGTATCGGTATCAATCGTGTAAGTAGCACAAGTTTCATAATAAATTAAACGCTTCATATATAAAGCTTTTAGTTCCTCAGTTGTTCGATTCTTTGCAATGGGTCTTAAACTCATTTTGTCATTATTGATCCGGTGGTGTAATGTTTCAAAATTTGATTTTAAATAAATTACATTTGATGTCTCTTTTAGTATCGCCCTGTTTGCATAGTTTTCAATACAACCGCCTCCTGTAGATATGACGCCAGGAATTGAATAGTATTTTAATAAAAATTGATGCTCAAGTTGTCTGAATTGTGTTTCACCATACTTATCAAAATAGTCAGATAAAGGCATTTGTATCTTTTTGATAATTTCTTTATCTAAATCATAACATGGTATATTCAATGATTTGCTTAATGTTTGGGCAACAGTTGTCTTCCCTGCTCCCATAAAGCCAATTAGAATCATAGTTAACACCTCAATTTTTGTCTGTTTTTTCTGTTTGAGACATACGTTCAATTTCATCAAAGAATGTTGGATAGCTGATATTCACACAATCAGCATCCTCTAATTCAATAGTTTCATTTGCAGGAATGAGAAGTCCAGCTATTTGTAGCATCATACCAATTCTGTGATCACCATAACTGTTTACTTTTGCTCCTTTTAAAGGAGTTGAACCGTGAATAATTAAGCCATCATGTGTTTCTTCAATGTTTGCATTCATTTTCCTTAATTCTTTCGCTACTGCTTGAATTCGATCTGTTTCTTTAACACGAAGTTCGTGAGCATCTTTTATTATTGTCGTCCCTTGAGCTTGTGTTGCTAAAAGTGCAATAACTGGGATTTCATCAATTAATCGCGGTATGATTGATCCAGAAATACTTGTAGAGAGTAATTGACTCGTTTCAATGCTGATGTCTGCACTGTAATGATTCGGCAGTATGTTAACAAATACTTTTCCACCCATAGCTTTAACAACATCTAAAATTCCTGAACGAGTATTGTTAATCCCTACATTTTTTATTTCGATGTTACTATTTGGTAATAGTAAACCAGCGGCAATAAAGTAAGCTGCCGATGATATATCACCAGGGACATCTATATCTTGCCCAATGAGTTGTTGCCCACCCTCTAACATGATTGTCTTACCTTTTATATTAAGAGATACACCAAATTGCTCAAGCATTTCTTCGGTATGATTTCGTGTTGTTTCCTTCTCTATAATAGTGGTCACACCTTCTGATAAGAGTCCTGCTAATAATATTGCTGATTTAACTTGAGCACTTGCGACGGGCATCTCATATTTGATGGCTTTTAATTTTTCAACGGGTTCAATAATTAAAGGAGGTAAAGTCGTATTTGCAAAACCTTGTATATTTGCACCCATGCTTTTTAATGGATTGATAATTCTATCCATCGGTCTTTGACTTAGGGACTCATCACCAATAAGCGTGCTTTTAAAGTTTTGACCCGCTAATAGACCACTTAATAGTCTCATCGTAGTTCCAGAATTCCCTGCATATAATGGCTTACCCGGCTCTTGTAATTGTTTAATTCCTTTTCCATGAATAATCACTGTGTCTCCATCATCATCAATTTCCACGCCAAGTTGTCGCATTATTTGAAGTGTATTTAAACAATCCTCTGATCTTAAAAAACCAGTAACTTTTGTCATACCTTCAGCAATGGAGCCCATGATTATTGCTCGGTGTGAGATGGATTTATCTCCAGGAACGGACAATTGAAACTGAATATTTTTTAATGAACCTTTTAATCTTTTAGCCATGATTGCCCACTCCGTTTTGCCACATTTCTGGATTTTTACTGTATTCTCTGTAAGAATTCACTGCTTCTTTAAGTTCTATGAAACTATCGTGAGGAAATTTTTCTAAGATTGCTTGTGTTAATTCAGTTGCAATTACCGCTTGAGCTACGACGCTTGCTGCTGGAACAGCAGTCGTATCACTTCTTTCAATATTCGCTTCGTAATTTTCCTTTGTATAGATATCCACACTTTGAAGGGGTTTATATAATGTAGGAATAGGTTTTTTCACACCACGTATTACGACAGGCATACCATTTGTCATTCCGCCTTCTAAGCCACCTAAATGATTACTCAATCTGTAGAAGCCTCTCTCTGGTGTATAAGCAATCTCATCCATCACTTCACTACCGAATCGTCTTGCTATTTCAAATCCATCTCCTATTTCTACACCTTTAAATGCATTAATACTCATCATAGCTTGTGCCAGTCTGCCATCTAGCTTTTTATCAAATTGTGTATAACTACCTAAACCAATTGGCAAACCTTCTGCAATCACTTCTACAACGCCACCTAAAGTGTTACCATCTCGTTTTGTTTGATCTATCTTTTGAATAACGGCCTCTTCTTGACTTGAATCAACCATCTTTACAGGGGATTTATCAGCAAGTTTTCGAATATCAGTAAGAGATAATTTTGAAATATCAGCTTGACCTTGAATACCCCCTAATTCACAAACATAAGCAACAATATCTATGTCTAATTCGTTTAATAATTGCTTTGTAACAGATCCGATAGCAACCCGCATTGCAGTTTCTCTTGCAGATGAACGTTCGAGGACATTTCTTAAATCTTCATGATGGTATTTTATACCTCCTACAAGATCGGCATGTCCGGGACGAGGTCGTTGAACTGCACGTCTTTGTCGACTTTTCGGGTCATCATTCGGTTCGATACTCATTACACTTTTCCAGTTTTTATTATCACGATTCGCTACGATTAGTGTTAAGGGTGACCCTAATGTCTTTCCATATCGTACTCCAGATGTAATTTCTACTGTATCTCTTTCTATCTTCATTCGATTTCCTCGACCGTAACCCTCTTGACGTTTCGCTAATTCATGATTAATTTTCTCAACATTGATGGGTAAACCTGCAGGTAGACCTTCAATAATTGTTGTTAAACTTGGCCCGTGTGACTCTCCAGCAGTAATAAATCTTAGCATGTACATTACCAACTTTCTTTTATTTTATGAATGACGTTTAATTAAATTCTGTATGGTTTCGATATTCATTTGATAACCTGTCATCAAAGTGTAATTTAATGCTGCTTGATGAACTAGCATATCAATACCTGTAATTACCTTACAGCCTCGGCGTTGTGCTTGTTGGATAAATTGAGTCATTAAGGGTTCATAAACAATATCGCAGACGACTGTGTTGGGATTTAACCAAGTTTCATTTTCTAATACTGTTTGCATTGTATTAGGAGACATTCCGACTGAAGTCGTTTGTACTAATATATCAGCATTTGTTACGGCTATTTTTACTTCACTTGAAACAGCCGAATCGATCAGATTAATAATGATGTTCGGAAAGTCTTCCTTTAAACTAGTAATGATATTTTTTATAGCTAATGGGCGGTCAATATTTCTGGCAATAATATTGATATGTTTAATGCCTTCTAATGCCGCCTGAGCCAAGATGATTCGTGTTGTATTTCCAGAACCAAAGATTGTAACAGTTTGATTCTTCAAAAGAACATCTTGTTGTTGAACGGCATTCCAAAACCCTTTGCCATCTGTATTAAAGCCTATCCATCTTCCATTATTGGGTATCAACATATTAATGGCTTGAACATATTGGGCTGCTTGATCTAATTCATCAACACACTGTAGTGCTTGGAATTTTCCAGGCATCGTTACATTAATACCTATCGCATTCAAACTTTTTAAGGCTTGAATGCGATCAATTGTCTCATCTTCCGATGTTTCGAAGGCTAGGTAGACTAAATTTAATTTATCCAATTCAAAACTAGTATTATAAATTAAAGGTGATTTGGAATGACTAAGTGGCGATCCAATCACTGTAGCAAAACCAGTGGTTGCACTAATATCTCTGATGTACTTCATATTGCTCCCACTCCTTTTCAAAATTTTGTTGAAAAGTGTTCAAATCGATTACATGTAAACGACACTGCCCAAATTCATTGGGTAAGACAGTTGTCATTTGATGCGTCCGTCTTTTTTTATCGTTTAACATTATATTTATCAGTTGGTCAGATGTATATGATGGTTTTTCGCTTAATAGATGATATTCACTCAATAATTGTATAAGGCTAGTATAGATATCCTTATGTATAAGTTGTTGAGTAACTGCCATTTTTGTAAAAACAGCCATACCCATAGCAACACCTCGACCGTGACTTATTCGATACTGGCTTCTTTGCTCTAGAGCATGGCCTAAAGTATGACCAAAATTGAGTAATTGACGTAAGCCTTGATCAAATTCATCTTTTAATACGATATCTCTTTTCATTTTGACGCATTCGTAAATAATTTCAGGTAAATCTGAAGATTCTTTATTTAATGGCTGTTCTCTCTCTATTAATTCTTTTAGTAATTTTGGATTCATAATCATTGCGTATTTGATTAATTCACTACAACCATCTTCGAATATGTCTGTCGGTAAAGACTGAAATGTACTCGTATCACACAGAACACAGACAGGATGATGGAAAGCTCCGACTAAATTCTTGCCTTGCGTGATATCGACGGCGGTTTTTCCACCTACAGATGAGTCAATCGCGGCAAGAAACGTTGTTGGAACTTGTATATAAGCGATTCCTCGTAGATAAATACTTGCCGTAAAGCCTACTAAATCCCCAATTACGCCCCCACCTAAGGCGATAAGTACATCATCTCGAGTAAAATGGGCATCTGCCAAGTATCGAATGATTAGCTCGACATTTTTCAAATTCTTTTGAGCTTCACCAGGTGGTAGAGAAAGAAATTCAATATTTTCACAATGATTTTCTAATGAATATTTAAGTTTATCTAAATAACCATGTTTGTTTACGTTATCTTCAGTGATAATTAAAACTTTTCGTTTTTGAATAAATTGACTCAGATATTTTACAGCATTATCGATTAAATTTTTCCCTATTACAATATCGTAAGGTTTATTGACTTGAACTGTAATTCTCTCCATCATATTATCTCCTGGTCTGCACGATTCTTTTCTAATCTCTTCATGAATGCATGTAATTTCCAAACTTTCTCAGTTAATTGTTTGAATTGTTCTGGATATAAAGATTGTGCACCGTCCGATTCAGCGTGATCGGGATCAGGATGGGTTTCAATAATTAAACCATCTGCACCCGCTGCTATTGCAGCTAAAGATAAAGATTCGATAATGTCACGACGTCCAGCCGCATGACTTGGATCAATTACAATAGGGAGATGACTTAATTCTTTGACTATCGCAATGGCCGAGAGATCTTGAGTATTTCGTGTTGTAGTTTCAAATGTTCGAATACCACGCTCACAAAGGATTACGTTCTCATTACCTTCAGACATAATGTATTCCGCACTCATTAACCATTCTTGTATTGTTGCTGACATGCCTCGTTTTAAGAGAATTGGTTTGTTTGTTTTTCCCAAAGCTTTTAATAAGTCAAAATTTTGCATATTTCTTGCTCCTACTTGAAACATATCAACATCTTTAAATAATTCAATCTGATCAATTGACATTACTTCTGAAACGATGGGCATATCCAACTTTTGCCCAACGCTACTCATAATATCTAACCCGCTCTTCCCTAATCCTTGGAAAGAATAAGGGGATGTTCTAGGTTTAAAAGCACCACCCCGAAGCATATTTCCACCAGCTTCTTTCACATATTCAGCTGTTTTTTCTAATTGATCTTTATCTTCAATTGAACAAGGACCACCGATCATTGCGAAATGTCCACCACCAATTTTAATATTCCCAACCTCTATTACACTTGGGTCAGGATGAAGTTGTTTACTTGCTTTTTTATAAGGGGATTGAATCTTTTCAGTTTTAATAACCTTTGGTAAACGAGTAATTAACTCCAATTTGTCATCGGTCACGATGCCATGTAATTCTAGCGTGATTCCTTTAGTGTGTGGTAATAAAGTAACATCCAGCTCCATTTGTTTAAGTGTTAAAGTTAATTTATCTAATTCATCTTCTCTTGTTTGCGGGTTTAATTTTACAATCATTTTTATATCCTCCTTGGATGGTTGAGTATAGATTATCGTCATTGCAATGTCATTTTGACAGTCTCCTTCATTAAAAACTACTTAGAATATAAAAATATATATAAAAAGACCTAGCGACTGCAATCACCTTTAGTAGTGATTCCAGTTGCTAGGTCTTTGGATATACTTTTCTAAGCTGACAATTAGCTAGTTAGAAAATGCTATCTTAAGTTCTCCTATTTGAGTGCAACATAAATCACTCTTACTTGAATAAAAGTAAAAGTAAAAATAGTTATAAAAACTAAAAAATGTTGCACTCATTAAAGATTTCAAGATATTTCCTCCTAACTCATATCATTTGATTAGAATCATACAGGAAAATTATAATTAAGTCAAATAATTATCATCATTTTATAATAATTAATTTATTAATGGACATTATCCTGCTTGTTTTCTATGTTTAGTCTCTAAACTTCTACTACTGATTATTATTAACTATTTAAACTATTTTCTACCAAAAAAGCCGAGTTAATTAACTCGACTTTTCTCATAACTCATAGCTATATTATAGATTATTCTTTTGCTTTTGCATTTTACGAGCATTTTTCATGCCACCATAATCTCTAAACATTTCATTTAATTTAGTTCGTTCGATTTCTTTTGAACTTAATCCTGCGTATTTGGCTTCTCGTCTTAATTTTAAATAGCTATCGTATCTTTCCAATGACATATTTCCTTCGGCTATAGCATTAAGTACCGCACATTTGGGTTCATTTATATGCGAACAATCATTAAATTTACATTGTTGAGCTAAAATATCTATATCATTGAAGGTACGTGTAATATCGGCACTTTCAAATCCGATTTCACGCATACCAGGTGTATCAATGACAATTCCACCCTTTTGACTTATAAATAATTCACGATATGTCGTTGTATGTCGTCCTTTATCATCATTTCTTAACCCATCTGTTTCCAAGATTGTTTTACCGAGAAAATAATTAATTATTGTTGATTTTCCAACTCCAGATGAACCAATAAAGGCAGCGGTTGTACCAGCCAATAGTTGATTTTCTAAGTATTCAAGACTTTGAGGATCAAATGTTGAGGTAACTATGACCTCAACACCAATCGCTACTTCATCCAATTCAATTAGCTTTTCAGTTAAATTGTCACATAAATCTGATTTTGTTAGAACGATTACTGGCATCGCTCCGCTATCCCAAACAATACTTAAGTATCTTTCAATTCGTCGGATATTAAAGTCATTGTTAAGTGACATACAAATATATACGATATCGACATTTGTAGCTACCAGTTGTTCATCATTCGATGTTCCTGCTGCTTTTCGAATTATCGCAGTTTACGACTAAGTACATGATGTATAATTGCATGCCCTTCATCATCGCTCAGCTTATCAACCATAACAAAATCCCCTACAGCTGGATAATCCGATATTTTATCAATGTTATATCGAAACTTTCCAGATACTTCTGCCGTAAATTCCTTGTCATCTGTCATGACTTTATGTATATCTTTTGTTTGTGAAGAAATTCGGTCTACAAACAATTCAGGGTATTGATTTGCTTTTGTATTTATTTCTTTGCTAATCCCTAATTTTTTAATTTATTCAATGTTTTCCTCCATTAAAGTGCTTAAGTGACTACCAACACTTGTGGGAGGTTCCGTACACGATTTAGTCTGTATACTCCTCCCGGAATATTACAATTGCCATTTTAATCATAAAATACTCACTCCTTTTGTACAAACTGTATTTATTTAAATATAACTGAATGATGATGAAATTACTAGTATTTCACGCATTTTTTATGAGGTGTATTTTACGTAAAATATAAAAAGCATGTTATAATCAAAGTATCGATTGAATATGAAAGGACATGATTATGGGATTATTAGTAGATGGACAATGGCAAGATAAATGGTATGACACTGAAAAAACCGGTGGTCGCTTTGTTCGTAAAGATTCGCAATTTCGCAATTGGATAACAGCAGATGGAAGCGCTGGACCTACAGGTGATGGTGGTTTTAAAGCAGAAAAAGGACGTTATCATTTATATGTATCACTAGCCTGCCCTTGGGCTCACCGTACACTGATTATGTGTGCGTTAAAAGGTTTAGAGGATTTTATATCACTATCCGTTGTGAATCCGAAAATGTTAGAGAACGGATGGACATTTGAAGACGGATCTGGAGTCATTAAAGATTCAGTTAATAACGCTGACTTTTTATACGAAGTTTACAAAGCTGCAGATGATAATTATAGCGGTCGCGTGACGGTACCTGTATTGTGGGACAAACAAACGGGTAAGATTGTTAATAATGAATCTTCAGAAATATTACGTATGCTTAACTCAGCTTTTGATGACATTGGTGCTAAACCAGGTGACTACTCACCTGAAGCATTAATGGACGAAATCGATGCTATGAATGATAGAGTTTACGATAACGTAAATAATGGTGTGTATAAGTCTGGATTTGCAACTAAACAAGAAGTTTATGAAGAAGAAGTTACGAATGTGTTCAAAGTACTAGATGAACTAGAAGAACATCTAGAAAACCGTAAATATCTAGTCGGTGATCAGTTAACAGAAGCTGATATTCGTTTATTCACTACCCTAGTTCGATTTGATGCGGTTTATTATAGTCACTTCAAATGTAACTTCAAATGTATTGTAGATTATCCAAATCTATGGCGTTTAACACGTGAAATCTACAATATTGAAGGTGTAGCCGAAACTGTAAATATGCAACACATCAAAGATCATTACTATATTAGTCATAAGACAATTAATCCAACAGGCATTGTTCCTAAAGGACCAGAACTAGATTTTAGCCTATAAAATACTCAAAGCCAGCCTTTTAAGGGCTGGCTTTGTTTGATTATTTAATGTTATTTTAAATGAAGTCAAATTCTGTTCCGATATTTCGTTCAACAGCGCGACGGCGTACAACCTCCGCTACTGCAACATCTAAAGCACCAGTACCGATAGGGATACAAATAATTCTCTCATTAGAATAATCTTCTAGTGTTACTTTATTAGCTGCTAACTCGCCTAAGGTACAATAAATATCATCTTCAGTGACTTTACCAGCTTTTGTTAGTGGTTTTAACACACCACGGTGTAAAGCTTGGTCAACATGGTCAACGATAATTTTGTCCGCTGAAAGAATTACATCTTCACTTACCTCTTCAAAAGACCCCATAGGGAAAACGATCGTTCCAGGTTTAACCATTTCTTTTGTTATAAATGGTTCTTGTGCCGGTGTAAAAGTAAATAATGCTTCATTATCTGTTGCTTCTTCTGGATGATCCGGGTCTGCAATAATAATTTCGCCTTTAACAAAAGGTTCCATATCTGCTTTAAATTGTTCTGCAGTAGAACGTCGATGATTCCAAACAACTAATCGCTCAATATCAAATAAATCAGCAATACAAATGGTGGCTGTTCTAGCTTGTAAACCTGCACCAAACATTCCTACTGTAATAGAATCCTTTTTACCAAGATATTTCAATGCTACTGCTGCCTGTGAACCAGTACGCATATTTGAAATATAAGACCCTTCCATTACAGAAGTAAATGTACCAAGTTCAGGATCAATTAATGTAATTAGTGCTGTAATATAAGGTAAATTCATTTCTTTTCGTTTACCAGCAAAGCCACCAACCCATTTTTGTCCACCAACTTTTAACCAGTCTACATAAGCTGGCATGGCATTCATAAAGCCTTCATTTTGAGGCCAGTTACCTGTTTCGCCTAAATCTAAGGTAACTTTAGTTGGGTTGACAATCTCACCCAAGCCAAACCCTTCAAACGTCTTATCAACTACTTCATTAATCTCCGAAACGGAAATTAAACTCCTTACTTGCTCTTCGTTTAATAATCTTGTCATATGAGCCTCCTATACATTTAATGTCATTTATGCTAAATGAGTGATCAAAAACAAAAAAAGAACACTCCTTACTTTTATTTTACACTAAAAATGAAATTTTCGCTGACAAATTGTAAAAAAGTAATTCATCTGATGAAATTTCTATATATTGAGATAGTCATCAGACGACAAATACGAACTGATTAATAACTTTTAAAATGAAAACAACTCAATGAAAACAGCGTCATCACTGTGTTATTGGAGATGTATACGCTTTTTTATAAAAATAAGACTTGTAATTTGCTATAGTTTAAGTGTATAATCATATCAAATAAAGCGCATTCATCACACAACTTGATGCTTGAGTTATTTTAATACTATTCTATCCAGATGTTGAAAGGCGGGATATTAATTAAAAACGTCGTGTTGTTGATCATGTAAAAAATTTTAAAACAAAATATGGAGGACATAAAATGTCACAACAAGTAGAAGTACAAGAAAAATATCATGGAGCTAAGCAGTGGGAAATTGCTTTTTTCTCATTAAATAACTCAGCAACAAACCTTTATTTATTCGCTTTTGGTTTTTTAACGTATTACGCAACAGGTATCGCAGGTCTAGCAACATTAACAGTTAGTAACTTATTAGGATTCGCACGTTTATTCGACGGGATTATTGACCCAACGATTGGTATTGTCATGGACCATGTGGGAACAAGATGGGGACGTTTCCGCCCAATCATGTTAATAAGTAATATCGCTCTTATTTTATCATTCTTTTTCTTATTTAATTTACACCAATTTGAAGGTACAATGTTAATGGTAATGTATGTAATTGCACTGATTTTCCATAAAATTGCATACTCTTTCCAACAAACAGTTACAAAAGCTGCACAACCAGCTTTAACAAATGATCCAAAACAACGCCCAATGTTCTCAGTTTATGATACAATTTTTAGTTCTATTGGTGTTTTCGCTTTAGGTCAAATCGTAGTATCTAACTTCTTATCACCTCGTCACGGTGGCGAGTTTAACTTAGCATTCTACGGTGAATTTATTACTGGTGTCGTTGTTATCTCAGCAGTACTTACAGTTTTAGCAATGATCGGTATTTCTCGTAAAGATAAAGAAGAATACTTCGGTTTAGGAGAGCAAACAGTTGAAACTAAATCTATTAAAGACTACTGGTCAGTAATTAAAGGTAATACACCACTACAAACGCTTGCTTTAGCAGGTGGGGCAATGAAATTATTAGCTCAATTATATACAGATCAAGCAGTCGTTGTTATTATCTTCGGTATTCTTTTAGGTAATTATGGTTTATCAGGTCAACTTTCATTGTACCAAATTATTCCTAAATTAATTATCATTGCACTATTAACAACATTTGCAAGTAGAAAAGGTCTGAAAGCTTCTTACACTACTTCAGTCCTACTATTATTAGGTTCATTAGCATTATTAGCTGGAGTATTATTTACTTCAAATGATACGACTCAGATTTTTACTAATGGTGGTCTACCAATGATTTTATTCATTGTTGGTTATATTGGAATGCGTGTATTTACAACTTATCCAACGTCAATTGTGTTAACGATGGCAGCAGATATTACTGATTATGAAACAGCTCGTTCTGGACGCTTTGTTTCTGGATTAATTGGAACAATTTTCTCATTAACTGACTCAATCGCATCTTCATTAGCTCCAATCCTTATTGGATTTGTTGTAGCA
Organism: Ruoffia tabacinasalis; assembly: GCF_042652985.1. NCBI lineage: Bacteria > Bacillati > Bacillota > Bacilli > Lactobacillales > Aerococcaceae > Ruoffia > Ruoffia tabacinasalis. The sequence continues at coordinate 16,842 of NZ_JBHSHQ010000039.1, forward strand.
GGTATCGGATTTGCTGATGCGTATCCAGAAGCAACAGAACCATTAACTGATGCATTATTTACAGGTGGTGTGACTTTATTAATTATCATTCCATTCGTAGTTGCATTAATTGCTCTATTCTTAATCCTTAAATATCCATTGAATAGTAAAGCGATGGAAGAAGTACAAGCAACAATTGCAGCTAAGAAACTTAATAGAGTTAAAGAAGACGCAGCTCCAAATATTCTTACAGAAACACCAGAATCTACAGAACCAGTTGCTCGCTTCAAAGACAAAGACGAATAATCAAATTTTCAAACTAAAAGACTCTGCTAGGTTAAAAACTTAGCAGAGTCTTATTTTTTTTAAAAAATATTATGGTTTTAAGATTGATTTACCGTTTCCAGATCGTGTTAATAAATCCTCATGTACCTTTTTAACTTCCCTTAAAGGGACACTCTCTCCAATAATAGGATTAATTACACCATGTTCTAACATGGCGATAATTCCAGCAGACGCTTCTGTGTAATCCTCTTCAGTTAAGTTTGGTAGTGAAGCACCTAGAACATTAATATTTCGGCTTAAAATGAGTCTAGGAGAGATTTCAATGGTGTCCCTAGCTCCTACGACTACAATTCTTCCTTTTGTTTTGATGGCTTGTAAATCTAGTTCTAAGTTTTTATTAGCTAAGAATTCAATAATAACATCTGGGCCCACTCCATTTGTATACTCATTTAACTGATCAAAATTGTTGTCATTCAAATGATTCATCGCGTAGTCCGCCCCATTATCTAAGATGGCTTGTAAACCTTCTTCGGTGCTTGAAGTTCCAATGACAGTTGCTCCAATGGATTTAGCCATCTGAACAGCAAGCGTCCCTACACCACCAGTTGCGCCATGGATAAATACTGTTTCGCCCGCTTTTAGATTCGCTCTTTGGAATAATATATGGTAGGCAGTAAACCCAGGAATGCCTAGAGCAGCGCCTTGTTCAAAACTGGCATTATCAGGTAGAGGTAACACGATATCTGAATCCACAACTATCTTTTCAGCATAAGTTCCAGATTGGTTCACTTTACGGAAAGTTCCAACAAATACTCTATCTCCAACTTGGAAATTAGATACATCATCGCCTATTTCTTCGATGACTCCCGCTCCATCAAAACCAGGTGTAAATGGTAGTTCTGGAATATATAAATTATAATTCCCAGTTAAGACATAAGATTCGTTAGGATTGACACCAACGGCTTCCATTTTTATTTTTACTTGATTACGATCAATTTCTGGTTCAGCTACTTCTTTATATTGTAAATTATGATAGTCTCCGAATTCTTCAACCACTACAGCATTCATTAGTTTATTCTTGTTCATTTATACCCCTCTTTATCTTTAAAACTTAATAAAAAATACTTCTAAAAAGAAGTATTTTGGTAATTTATGCTAATTTACGTAAATTTTTTAATTCATTAATTTTAACGGATGGTGCGCCGTTCTCACTATATAAAAATTCACGAGGTGTAATACTGTTAGACATTGCAACGATTAATCGATCACGGTAAGGCTCTGGTAATTCATCAAATAAAAATTGTTCCTCTGTAAGATTTAATTGCTTTCTAAGTGACTCAATCTCACCTTTGGATTTCAATTTATAAGAACGAGTTGGGAGTTTTTCGGTAATATCTCTTTCTTCTACACGGTAGAAGTAATTCTCATCACCATAATTAATTTCTAATGCCCCTGAGTTGGTTCTTGTTTTAGTTACATTTGAATATTTATCTTTTTGGATTTCCCACCAGGTCTCAATACCTTTGACTGCTTCTTCTTCGGTTTGGTAACTACCATGTTCTTTGCGGATATTTTGTCTGCGATTAACCCAATAATTAGTAAATACTGTCTGATTCATAGAGTACCTCCTAGATTGTCTTGATAGCGTTATCATATGATACATATGGTATAAGGTCAAATAAATAGCCTTAAATATTATCTAATTTCCAGTCAATTGGCGTTTGTCCATCAGCCTCTAAGAGAGCATTAACTTTGGAGAATGGTTTGGATCCAAAGAAAGAATGTCTTGCCGAAAATGGACTCGGGTGTGACGACTCTATAATGAAATGTTTGTTAGTATTGATTAAATCTTTCTTTTGTTGCGCATGTCTTCCCCAAAGCAGAAAAACAACCGCATGATCTAAATCATTTAATGCTTCAATAGCATGATTAGTAACCTTTTCCCAGCCTTTATTTTTATGGGAATTAGGTTTGTGTGCTCTCACTGTCAAAACTGTATTTAACATTAAGACACCCTGTTTTGCCCATTTTTTTAAATAACCATGATTTACTGGAGGATATTTTAAATCATTTTCCAATTCTTTATAGATATTTCTTAATGAAGGCGGAATTTTAACTGTTTCTTTAACTGAAAAACTTAATCCATGTGCTTGATTTGGACCGTGATAAGGGTCCTGGCCGATGATGACGACTTTAACATCTTTGTACGGTGTCCACTCAAAGGCAGTCCAAATCTCTTCTATTGGCGGATAAACGATATGTTCTTCATACTCATCGATTAAAAATCGTTTTAAAGATTGATAAGATTCTGTGTTAGTAGCTTCTTCGATAATAGGTTGCCAATCATTTTGTATTTTTATCATTTTCTCCTCCTTAATATTATTCTATACCTTACATTAATTTACTCAATTTGTTAAACTTAAAGCATTATATAAATATAGAGGTGTACCATTGTCAAAAATAACATTTAGAAATGCAACATTAGAGGATGCAAGTCAAATTTTACAAATCTACCAACCATATATCGAGAATACAACTGTTACAATGGCCATCCAAGTGCCTACCATTGAAAATTACAAAAAAGTTATGCAAAAATTTATTGAGCAATTGGCTTTTGTAGTAGCTGAAATAGATCATGAGATAATTGGGTATGCTTTTGCTAATCACTTTCAAGAAAAGCGTCAAGCTTATAAATACACTTGTATTATCAATTTATACATCAATCCCTCCTACTATGGCACTGGTTTAGGCCAGCAATTATATGAGAACTTAGAACAGAAATTAAAACAAATTGGAATTGTTCAACTTTATTCGAATTTAACTGCAAGTAATATTGCTGGTTACCGTTTCTTACAAAAAAATGATTATACAGTAGTGGGTCAAATGCCTAAATTCGGCTATAAATTTGATGAATGGCATGACATCGTATGGATGGCAAAAACAATTCAGTCTAATACTTAAGAAAGCTCTTCTACAAACTAAATATATGTAAAAAATCTCGGGAATCATAGGTTCCGGGGATTTTTATTTTGTCTATAAGTTCAAAAGGTGTTTCTTCTTCTAAATATTTGATTACTACCCGTTCTGGATAGTACAAGATGAGTTTTACTGGACGACGAACCAAGTTCACAGAGTACATGATATTATTTATTACATTTTTAAAAATTTTAAACGCAAACGGATTGAAAAAATAGAAAATTGAATCACTCGATTCAACAAGATAACCGTCAGCATAAGTATGTTTAATATAAATATCATTATTAGGTACTTTGAAGCGCTTTTGAAATTGTTTTTTGTTATTCTCTAATTCATCAAACGTCATTGGATGAAGTTCTATTCCTTTAACAGTAATACCAAATCGATAATGAACATAGAACAAAGCTCTCCCTGTTCCACAGCCCATATCAACGAAAACATCATCTTTTGATACAGTTAGATTATCAAATAATAGACTCAATACGTCATAATCCGTCGATTCTAAGCGATGGTAATCATAGATTGCTGCCTGCCAGTCACGTTCATTAGTCGTTTCTATGTTTAATAAGTTGTCCCATTCTTGGTTATTCATTTAATCACCTGAATTAAAAAACGGGCAAGAAGCCCGTTTAAATTTTTTATTTAAAATGTGTTAATTAGCGAGTTAAACCGAAGTATGCATTGATTCCGTTAACAAGCCCATTAATTAATTTCTTCTGATATGAAGGGTTAATTAATTTTCTAAATTCTGCATCATGATCTTGGAAACCTAACTCTACTAATGTAGCCGGAACGTCTGTCTTACGTGTAACATGTAAGTTTTGCGCACGAGTTCCCATATCATTCGCTCCAGTAATCGCAACTAAGCTATTTTGGATAGCGTTTGCTAAACGTTTACCTTCTGGAATAATGTCTGTTCCAATATGGTGATCGACTGTCTCATAGCCTTTTTCATCGATAGATTGATCATGATATAAGGTTACGATACCGTGAGCCGTATTTGGAATCGGCATTGCATTATGATGCACACTAATATAGGCATCTGGCATAATGCTATTTGGTTCTAAATGACGTTCATGTAAAGGAATTGTTTCATCATAAGTTCTTGATTCATAAACAATATATCCTTGGTTACGTAAAAGTGTTGATAATTGAGAAGTGATGTTTAAGTTTAAATCTTTCTCTTTTCGATTATTCGCAGCTGAACCTGTTTCAGTTCCACCGTGACCTGCATCTAGGTATACAACATTCTTACCTTGTGGCACTTCTACAGAAGCAGATTTAGGCACATATCCTACGATACTTCCATTTGAATTTAATAATTCAATATATTTCGTTCCGCCTTTAACAAATTCACGTTTAACTGTAAATCGTTGACCAAAATAATCAACTACATCGTGAGTACGACCTGCATAAGATAAAGTGTTTCTTAATGCTTGTGTTGTACCATTTAACTTCACATCGTAGTTTACTGATACTGGAGTTACGCCAGATAAATCTGGAATTGATTGGTTGCTAGATCCCGAGTTGTTATTATTGTTTCCACCATTATTTGAACCTGTTGGTTTTGAAACAATTAATACGTCTCCTGAATATAAGTAATTGCTTGTTAATTTGTTCCAATCTTTTAGATTTTGAACAGTGATACCATGTGCTGATGCGATTTTGTATAAGTAATCGCCTGATTTAACCGTATAAGTTTTTGCTGATGTTGATGGTTTGTCATTGTTATTGTCGTTGTTGCCATTGTTCCCTGAATTATTTCCAGAACTAGATGGTTTAGAAACAACTAGACGGTCGCCTGGGTGAATTAAGTTTGATGAAAGGTTATTCCACTCTCTTAATTGAGCTTCAGTAATGCCGTATTGATTAGCAATTTTACTTACCCACTCTCCAGATTTAACCACATGAACTTTAGAAGGTTTATTTGTATTGTTATTTTCTTCTTTTTCTTCTTCTTTATCATCTGGTTTTGGAGCTGGAGTTGTTGAATTTGGTTTAGAAACAACTAACACATCACCTGAATAAATGTAATTACTTGTTAATTTATTCCAGTCTTTTAAGTTTTGAACTGAAATTCCATAACGACTCGCGATTGAGTATAAGTAGTCACCTGATTTAACCGTATGAGTTTTAGCAGGTGTCGTCTCTGGTTTATTGCTTTCGTTGTCACTATCATTACCAGTGTTTGAACCACCAGTATTATTAGGATTTGAAACAACTAAACGATCGCCTGGGTGGATTAAGTTAGATGATAAGTTATTCCATGATTTTAATTGTTGGTCAGTAATTCCATACTGAGCTGCAATCTTACTTACCCATTCTCCCGCTTTTACAACGTGAACTTTTTTAGTTCCAGAATTTTCATTGCTGTTATTGTTATTATCATCTGGTTTAGGTGCAGGTGTCGATGTGTTTGAACCTGGTTTTGCAACGTTTAAAACATCGCCAGAGTAAATATAGTTGTTAGATAACTTGTTCCAGTCTTTTAAGTTCTGAACAGTTACACCGAAACGACTCGCGATTGAGTATAAGTAATCGCCTGATTTAACTGTATATGTTTTCGCTGATTCTGTGTTTCCTGAGTTATTATTAGTGTTTTCAGAGTCACTATTTGAATTCTCTGAGTTACTGTTTCCGTTATTATTAGCAGACGTAGAAACAACTAAACGATCTCCTGGATGGATTAAGTTTGATGATAATTTATTCCAAGATTTAATTTGAGTTACTGTCACACCATATTTTTGAGCAATTAAATTAACTGATTCCCCAGCTTTAACGACGTGAACATTTGTCGTTGAAGTGTTTCCAGTTGAATTGTTATTATCATTTTCAGTTGATGTTGGCTTTGGTGCGGGTGTTCCTGCTTTAGAAACATTCAGTACGTCACCAGAATAAATATAATTGCTAGTTAAGCTGTTCCAATTTTTAAGGTTTTGTACTGACACACCATGTTTAACAGCGATGGCATATAATGAATCACCTGATTTTACTGTATAAGTTGATCCTGTTGCCGTTGCTGTATTTGTGTTATTAGACACAACTGGTGGTGTATTTGTTTCAACTTCAGTGTTGTTAGAATTTTGTGTCTCATTTGAAGGAGTAGAAATTTCTTCATTTTGTGCACTTTGACTCACTAATAAACTTTGATCTGGAAGTATAATATCGTTATTTAAACCATTAATTTCTTTAAGTTGCCCCAATGAAAGGCCATGACGGCTGGCAATTGAATATAAAGTATCGCCAGATTGAACAACATATGTTGATGAAATTTCTTGTGCTGCTACGATTGATTGTGATCCACCAATTGCAACAAGCGCTGCTAATGAAAGCGAAACAGTAATCCATTCCCCTTTACGTTTGCGCATTAATTTTCTCTCCAAAATGAACACTCCTCAGATTTTAGTAATGTATATTTCAATTGTAACATGTTTTCATTACCAAAACGACTAGATTTATTACAAATATTAATAGATTAATTATCCGCTTTAGCAAAGCGGTTCTCAAGTAGATTCATTAGTTGTGATATTGTGAATGTCATAATGAAATACAATAATGCCGCAAATAATAACGGAGCGAAAGTTGTATAAGTTGCCCCTCTTACAGTATCCGAAGCAAACATTAAGTCTTTGATTCCTAAAACTGACACGATAGACGTTTCTTTAATTAATACAGCAAACTCATTACCAATCGCTGGTAAGATGTTTTTAATCGCTTGTGGTAAAAGTACTTTTCTAAAAGCTACCCATTTAGGTAAACCAAGTGCTCTTGCTGCTTCTGTTTGACCTGTATCGATTGATTGAATACCACTACGCATGATTTCTCCCATATAAGCAGTAGAGTTAATAGTTACAGCTAATACTGCAGAGATGAAATCATCCAAATAAATATTGAACATTGGAAGTCCAAAATAAACTAAATAAACTTGAACAAGTAACGGTGTCCCACGAATAATTTCTACATAAACACGCGCGATCGTACTAAGTATTTTGTTTGATGAAATACGCATTAAAGCTAAAGCAGCTCCGAAAGGTAATGATAAAACGACTGTAACAAATGCTAATTGTATTGTGTACCAAGCTCCATTTAAAAATAGCGGGTAATATTCTTGAATAATATCCATAAGTATCTCTCCTCTTAATTTTATAATAATGATCAAACTAATATAAAGACTGTAAGTGTGTATACAAATAAACAAAAAAAGTCTCTATTTCTAATGCATAACATTAAAAATAGAGACGAAATATCCGTGGTACCACTCTGTTTAATTGACATAATCAATTCACTTACTTATAACGCATATGCGATATTAGCTACTATGAGTTCACTAATATGTCTATTAAGTGCGGTTCAGCAAAGTGAATCTTTGTAGCCTTTCACCGGTTGCTACATCGCTTTTAGTTCACGTAAACTTACTCTCTTAAATCTTCGACGACTATTTAATTTAGAATAATATTAAAAGAATGAGAATTGTTTGTCAACCTAAATTCTAATTAATACTCCGAATATATGATATTAAATCCGTTTCTATGATGCTTCTACGAACGATGCGATTTCTTCTTCGGTCATAGAACTATCACAACGGACTTTTACATCGTTTCCATCAGCATATAGAATACCTGGAACAGTCGGTACACCATATTTTTCACGAAAGTCTTTTAATTCATCTGTATAATCAGGATGTTCTGAATTTACAAAATTCACTTGAACTTTATGTTCTGTACTTACTTTATGAAGTTTAGGTGCAAATTTACGGCAATATGGACATGTAGGACGTCCGATAAATACGATTGTACCTTCTTCATTAGAAAGTAATTCATCTGCTTCAGTCGGAGAAAGCTCCGTAAAGTCTTGTACGATTTCTAAAAATACATTTTCTTCTGCTGTCATATTAATAACCTCTCTTTCATAAGTAAATAGTACCTTAAATCTGGCCTTTAAACCAATTTTATTGCTCAATCTAATTCAATATCTTGAAGTGTTTCTCTTTTTTTACGCTTTATACGAAGGGTCGTAAATAATAAAATTAAGCCAATAATTAAGATGATTATTGCGATAATTGTCATCGGTTTTCTTTCACCAGTCGAAGGTAATTCGATATTACCTTTATTTGTTTTTTCACCTTTGTTCTCTTTATTTTTATTATTCATCGAATTTGATGCACTTGGTTTAGGAAGATCTTTTATATTTGTATTACTTCGAACGTTTGAAAGCTGGTCTTTTAAAGATTCTAGATGATCATTCGGTACTACCAAGTTATCAGGGACTTCGTCTAAGGTTTCATCTAATGTTAATTCATCATTACTTTCTGAATCTATTTCTGAAGTTGACTCTCCACTTAAGGCTTCTTCTAACGTATGTGATGAAATATCTTTTTGAACATATTCATCATAATAGCCAGACGAACTCATCGAGTTTGTAACCCACTGTTGTGAGCTATCGTCAAAAAATACTAGTTTCACTTGATATCTTTGGTGGATACTACGTACTAAATTTACGGCTTCTTCATTCGTATGCATATTCGAGTTTAGATAATTGACAAGTTCGCTCTTTATTAACTCAAAAGCCTCTGTGTTAATGCTATAAATATAATTCCATTGATTCTCTTTTAAGTTGATGACTTTTTGATAACTCTGTATAAATTCATCTTTGTTATTATTTTTTATAAATGCTCTTTGTGCATATTGAGCTAATGTTTCTATATCAATTAAACTTAACTCTTTAGCATAACTATATGTTTCATAGGCTAGATTATCTAAAACGATATTTGGTTTATCCGCTAAAGCATTTTCTAAAGCTTGTTGATCTAATTGCTCACTATATAGTCGATAAATATCTTCAAAAGCAACTTTACGATAAGCTTTAGCAACTATCTTTTCTAAATATGTATCAATTTGAACGAGATAATCATTTAAAGACGTTTGGCTATTCAGTAATATCTGGTCATTTGATAAATATTCAGATGAATACGGATATAATTGACACTCATTGTAGGTGGCTTTTGATTGACTCGTGTTTTCTTTACTAGCGTGTAATTCATTTAGTGTAAAATTCAAATTGGAATAGTTTTGTTCTACGACATTACGATCGGCAATTAATTGGTTTAATGCAACTTGAATTTCTTGGATATAGGCTTGCCATTCCAAGACTGATTCATGACTTGCGACAAGATTTAATTGTTCTTCTTCACTTAAATATATAAACTCAGGGTCCAATTCAGATTGAAGTGCATATACCTCTTCGATAACGATGAGTAGTTGTGAATTTGCCCAATCTAGGGAATCTACTTCCCCGCTTTCTAACAAAGCAATATAATTATTAAGCTCGTTATATTGTGCTTGAACTAACTGTAATTCCGCTTCAACTTCTTCAATTGTTCCATTTATTGATTCGGCTTCAAGACTTTCATCCGTTGGATTTTGTAATATGTTTAAACAATCTTCTAGTGAAATCGATTCATAATTAATATCCTGAGTAACAATATAAGGATCCGGCGCTTCCTGTGCGAATATTGAACCAAAAGAATTAAGTAATAAATTTAATAACATCATTGATATGATTATTTTTTTCATAAATAACACCTCCATATATAAATACGTAAAAAAGTGTCATTTCCATTATTTTATTTATTGACTTAATTAACAACTTTTCAAATTGCTATTTTAGACAACAAAAAAACAGTTAATGAAATCGATTTGCTTTCACTAACTGTTTAAACTATCTCTATTAGTCTAAGTATTCAACTACTTCTACTTTATTAGTATAATATCGCATTCTTTGTTCTAATTCAGCATACAACTCACTGGCTTGAGCTAAGCCATATTCATCAGCATCTGCTAAAGGAACTACAGAGTATACCGGAGTCTCTGGCATACCGAAATTAAAGGTCGGCATGAATCGCATTGAATCTAAGACAACTTCACCATTACCAAGTTTATTAAATGTATATTCGGTAATACCTCCGACTTTTGTGTCAATTTCATACTGTCCAGTTAAAAAGTTCCCGTGTGAGAACATTCCTGCTTGGCTCTCATTATAATTAATAAATGGTTGTAAGACATGCGGGTGTCCGCCTAGAATAAAGTTTGCTCCAGCATCACGCGCTGTTTGCATAACTTCTAATTGCCACGTATTAGGTAAGTAATCATACTCATTTCCCATATGGAACATGACAACTGACACATCCACTTCCGTATTCAGTTGCTCAACTTCAAGTGGAATTAAATCCAAATCAATGAGTGATAATAAATATTCTTGATCTTCTGGGAGATAGTTTCCATTCGCATCATTAGCATAAGACAGAAAACCAACGGACATATCTCCTACTTCGATGATGCGAGACGTATTGTAATCTTCCCATGACTCATAACTACCTACATACATCATATCACGCTCTTGTAAGGCGTTAATTGAAGCATATGCCCCGTCTGCACCTAAATCAAGTGAATGGTTCGTTGCATTATTAACAATATCAACCCCAGCGTTTTGAAGTGCATCAATAATCTCTTCAGGTGAATTAAAAGCTGGGTATGTTGAAGGTCCAAAGACACTTCCCGCTGTGATCATCTCTAGATTCGCAGTTGTAATATCCGCATTCTCTAAATACGGTCTAACCCCATCAAACATATGATCAAAACTATAACCATCCCCAGTATCCGCATCATAATAAACCGTATCATGAACTAATACATCTCCAATAGAGCGAATTGTTACAGAATCAACCACTTCATAATCACTACTAGATCCATTCTCTTCAGAAGTGTCAACCACTTCTTCACTGCCAACTTCTTCGGACTCAGCAACCGATTCCCCCTCTTGGCTAGCCGATTGGCAGCCTAAAAGGAGAAATGTTATACCGAGAAATAAACTTATTAATTTTATGTTATTTAATCTTTTTTTCAACATTCACGCATCCTTATTCGAATTCTATCAGTAAATCTCCTGCTGTAATTTGATCTTGTTCTTTCACATAGATGCTTTTTATTACCCCAGCTTTAGGTGCTTGAATCGCATTTTCCATTTTCATTGCTTCAGTAATAATTAATACATCATTTTGTCTTACATGATCGCCTTCTTTAACATTTACCTTAAATACAGAACCAGGCATTTGTGCTCCGACATGATTCAGATTTGAACGATCTGCCTTTGGACGAGCTACTGATGATAAATCAACATTATTATCAATAATTTCTACTTGTTCAGGCATTCCATTTAGATTGAAATAAACAATACGTGTGCCATTTTCTTTAAGCGGTCCAATACTTGTTAATTCTACTAAGAGTGTTTTACCAGGTTCGATATCAACGACAATACGTTCATTTAACTTCATACCGTATAAGAAGGTTGGTGTATCAATTATATCAACTTGACCAAAATCTTCAATAAAGTTTAAATATTCTCTAAATACTTTAGGATACATTCCTAGACTCAACATTGAGTTCATATCCACATCTTTATAAAGCTTTTCATTCAATTCTTCTTCGGCTTCTTTGAAGTCGAAAGGTGCTAAGTGATTCCCTGGTCGATCGGAAATCGCTGTTTCATTTTTTAGAACTACTTTTTGTAATTCTTTATTCATACCACCCGCAGGTTGGCCAATCTCTCCTTTTAAGAAAGAAATAACAGATTGTGGGAAGTCTAACGCCTCGCCTTGCGCAATAACAGATGATTCGTCTAAATCATTTTGAACCATGAATAAAGCCATATCTCCTACAACTTTAGATGATGGTGTCACTTTTACAATATCTCCGAATAAGAAGTTCACACGGTGATACATATCTAAGACAGCGTCATAACGATCGCCTAGCCCTAAGGATTGTGCTTGCATACGTAAATTACTATATTGACCACCTGGCATTTCATAATCATAGACTTTTGTCCAAGCAGTTGTTAAATCACTTTCAAACGGCGTGTAATACTTACGTGTTTCTTTCCAATAATTTTGCATGATATCATTCGCTTCAACGTCCACGTTAATATTACGGTCAAGGCCTAGACGTGTATAGTACAAGGCATTCGCATCTGGCTGTGAATTTTGACCCGATAGAGCTGCATTAGCAGTATCCACAATATCCACCCCAGCATCAATCGCTCTTGAGTAAATAGCTACACCAGTACTTGTCGTATCATGTGTGTGTAAATGAATCGGTAGTGATACCTCTTGTTTCAATGCAGAGATAAGTTGGTAAGCTGCCTCAGGCTTTAAGACACCAGACATATCTTTAATCGCAATTGTATGAACACCAAGTGCTTCCAATTCTTTTGCCATATTTACGTAATAATCTAATGTATATAGGCTTGATCGTTGTGGGTTCAAAATATCCCCTGTATAACAGATTGTTCCTTCGACGATTTTTCCAGTCCCTAACGCTGTTTCAATTGGGAATTTTAACGCTTCTAACCAGTTTAGTGAATCAAAAATCCTAAAGACATCGATGCCCTCTTGAGCACTTGTTTTAATAAACTGTTTCACTAAATTATCTGGATAGTTCTTATAACCTACCGCATTTGAAGCACGCAATAACATTTGGAAAGGAATATCCGGAATTAATTGACGTAAGTCACGCAATCTTTGCCATGGACTTTCTTTCAAGAAGTTATAAGCGACATCAAACGTTGCTCCTCCCCACATCTCTAATGAGAAGTAGTCACGCATTGTTTCATTCATAAATGGCGCAATTTCACGCATATCTGTCGTTCTTAAGCGTGTCGTTAAAACAGATTGATGTGCATCACGAAGTGTTGTATCTGTTAGTAAAGTATTCTTAGTTCCAAGAATAGCTTTAGATACAGCTTCAGGTCCTTGTTGATCTAAAATCTGTTTAAATGACAAAGCTTTCTCGTCGTGTGGCTTTGTCCAAACATCCCCTGGTGTACTGAATGATTCACGGTGAATATTTGTACGGTGACCTTTAATTTTTGGCACTTGTCTCAATTCAAAGTGAGGTTTTTCAGTTTTTTCAATCCCTGGGAAGCCATTGACAGTGACATTCGCAATATACTTCAATAGTTTATTCCCGCGGTTTCTTGGAGGTATAAAATCGAATAATTCCTTATGCGTATCAATGAATGACACATCATATTCACCAGAGACAAATTGTGGGTGTTTAATAATGTTTTCAATGAAACGAATATTTGTTTTGAGACCCACGATACTCATCTCTTCTAAAGAGCGTCTTAAGTTAGCAATGGCGCCATCTTTGTGAATTGAATACGTTGAGATTTTAACAAGTAATGAATCATAGTAAGGGCTAATATTCGCCCCACTATAAGCGTCACCAGCATCTAAACGAACACCAATCCCACCAGGAGAACGGTAACCGATGATCTTACCAGAATCTGGTGCAAAATTATTTAAAGGATCTTCTGTCGTTACGCGCGCTTGAATAGCGAAACCATTTAAGTGAATATCTTCTTGGCTTGGGAAACCGATGGCTTGATCAAATAATGCTTCACCATCCGCAATTAAAATTTGCGTACGAACAATATCTAAACCAGTTACTAATTCTGTAATGGTATGCTCCACTTGAACACGTGGATTTACTTCGATGAAGTAGAATTCATTTCCTGAGACTAGGAATTCCACTGTACCGGCATTAATATATTCGATATGATTCATTAATTGAAGCGAAGCATCTGTTAATTTTTCACGCATTTCCGAGCTTAAATTAAATGAAGGTGCTACTTCAACAACTTTTTGATGACGACGTTGAATCGAGCAGTCTCGTTCATATAAATGCACGACGTTGCCATGTGTATCTCCTAAAATCTGTACTTCAATATGTTTTGGTTCATTAATGTACCTTTCAGCATACATGCGGTCATCACCAAAAGAATTTTTTGCTTCGGATTTCGCACGGTCATAGGCACTTTCAATCTCATCTTCAGACGCCACAATACGCATCCCTTTACCGCCACCACCGCTGACAGCTTTTAGCATAATCGGATAACCATGTTCACTCGCGAAGGCTTTAATATCTTCTAATGAATTATCATCTGTCACAGTACCTGGAATGATTGGCAGTCCTGCAGCAATAGCCGTTTCACGCGCACGCGTTTTATTCCCGAACATTTCTAAATGTCGAAGTTCAGGACCGATAAAGATAATACCTTCTTCCTGACAACGTTTCGCAAACTCATAGTTCTCACTTAAGAAGCCATAGCCCGGATGAATCGCATCAATGTTTTTCTCTTTAGCTAAAGCAATAATACCTTCAATATCTAAATAAGCCCCCGTCGGACTTAACGTCTCGCCTACCAAATACGATTGGTCTGCTTTTTGTCTATGCAGCGACCCGATATCTTCTTTAGAATAAATCGCTACCGTTTCAATTCCTAATTCTTTACACGCACGGATAATTCGAATGGCAATTTCACCGCGGTTGGCTATTAATATCTTGTTAATTTTATTCATTTACTCAACTCCAATTTGTTTGCTATTTAATTCCAAATATTTAATGATTCATTTTGAGCCCGATCCTCAGCCTCTCTTAAAAGCGTCTCATAAGAATTATTAGGCGGATTGACATATCTCACTCGAGCTAATCCTTCTTCCAATAAGGCTTCATTCATTAACACATCATCACTATACACATAGGCTAATATCCGATTGTAATTATCTGTAGGTGGACCGACATCCAGTTCGATATATACTTGATCCGCTTCCTTTAGATAAGTTTCATTCATTTCTTTAGCTTCCTGAGCAAATGGTGCAGGATCACCACTATCATAATTCATTTCTGGTGTATCGATGATTAAGTATCTAACGGGAATTTCATATCCATTCAAATCAATTCGCATGGTGTCTCCGTCATTTACAGAAACAAGATCCACTGGAATCTTTTTCAATGTCGGTAATACTTCAAAATTCTCTCCGTTAAATTCACTTGAAATAACTTCCGCGTCTTGATTATCAATGACTGTATTGGATGAATCAAAATTTAATAAATCAGGTGCAAAGAATAAAACTAAAATAATAACGATGGCTGATAAGCTGATACCCATTTTATTATTTCGATTCCCTAACTGCTTTAATAATCGACGTAAGAGTGATTTATTATTCAAGTAAGCCCTCCGTTCTATTAGGTTAAATATACAGTAGCTATTATATCATAATTATTAGACTAGTTTACTCTTTTATCAGTAAATTTTAATCTTAAAGCATTTAATGTTTGATGTAGTCAAAAACCCCCAACAAAAATATTTGTTGAGGGTTTATAAATAAAAAATGGTTTATAATAAAACACTTTCTTCATCTGGTGTTTGACGCACTTCTACTTTAGTCCCTTGCTCTGAGATTGATGCCAACCAATTAATTTGTTTACTATTCAATGAGACTCCAGGTGCAATTGTTTTTCCTCCACCTGTTGGAGCCACACTCGATAAAGTTACTAATGGGATTGAAAAACCAAGATTCATAATAATTTTCAAATCTGCAATTGTTTCAAAGATTAGTATCGGATGTTTTTCTGAATCTAATTTATTTAGCATTTTAATGGCCTTACTCATACTATAATAACGACATGTAATCCCATCCGGCACCGACATATCTAATAGACCTTGTTGCATTTTATTTTCTGAAAGTTTGTCATTTACGACAATAATAAGATTACTCTCGACTTCACTACACCAGAGTTCGGCTACTTGCCCATGGAGAAAATGATCGTCAATTAGAGCCATTCTTACATTAGACATTGCATCTCTTTCCTTTCTAAATTTACATTCAGCGGATATGTTACGCCACTTAAGAACTAAGTGCAATACTTTTCCATTAAAATACACAAAAAATTCGATTTAGTTTGATGAAATCGGTAAAAAGAAATCACTAATTAAGATAATCATTAGTAAAGAATTAAATTTTAAGGTATAATGTTATCTGAACTAATAACTAAAATGGGTAGAGGTGAAAAAATGTACTTGAAAACAACGTCAAATAACCATTCTGAGTTTTACACAATTATGGATGAGTCTTCCATTTCAAAATCTAAAAAGACAAATAGACGGATGCAAATTCAAAAGAGTGATTCTGATTTATTTTTCCGTTTTAATCAATCAGTGCGGTTAACTTCTGATATAGGACTTGCCTTAATTGTGTTAACTACTACACCTGAAGATGAAGCAAGTTATCAGGAATTTATCTTAACTAATAGTATTGATTTAGTCCCAGGTGTCTATTTTAACACACTCGCTATCACAGAAGAATGTAGTATTTTTATGGAACCGCTTGGGAAGGATTCTCCTAAGACAGTCCCTACAGCTAAAAAAATTGCGATTCGAAAATACGAACCAAAACTAATGATTGAAAAACTACATACTTTGTTCTATCAAATTAAGATGGCGCCTTTCGAAAGCTTATCTATTCCAGGAGATTATTATGAACTTATTATTGTTGATCAAGGTGAGTTAATTCATCACATTGATGATGCGGAGTATATTGCTAAAAAGAATGATTGCTTTATCTATCAACCAGGACAAGTTAGAAAACAAAGTATTACTAAAGATGGAGTAACGTCTTATTTATCAATTATATTTGACGCAAAGGGGCTAACTCCTACAGCAACGAATCAAATCATACACTTAGGTTCTCAAAACACAGCTTTAATTGAACGAATCATTGAATTATCAAACATTACAACCAATGGTAGATATACGGATGATGAAGTGTTATTAAACTTAAAATTAATTCTACTTAAAATTGTTCAAGGTGAAGCGAATCATACCGAAAAACCAACCACATCGATGCGCGAAAACTATGAAAGTGAATTATTCCAAGCGATGGTAGATTTCTTGGATGCGCATGTTGAAGACCAAAACCAAGTGAGTGATTTAGTTGAACATTTCTCATTATCAAGATCAACCATTCAATCATTATTTAATAAATACGCAAATACGACACCAAAAAATTATATAAATACAATTCGATTAAACAGAAGCAAACAAATGATTCAAGAAACTCAAATGACCTTATCACAAATAGCTGATTATCTAGGCTATGGTTCGATTCAATACTTCTCTCGGGCATTTAGTAAGGAATTTGGTTTAAGCCCTTCTAGCTATGCAAAATCGATTGTTTAAACAATTAAAACTTGCACTAATAATAAAAATTCCACTCCTTAAGTTATTGACTAACTTTAAAGAGTGGAATTTTTTAAATTATTAAATTATTAAGCTAATTTTGCTAATAAATCTGGACGGAAACCGTTAAAAGGCTCTTCCCCATCGATTTCAACTACAGGGAGTGATTGAAAGCCTAATGATTTAATATGATTCAGTGCTTCCTCATCAGCAAACACATCTAGAGTAGAATAATCGACACCTTTATCATCTAAATATTTTTTTGTAAAGTTACATTGCATACAATTTGGTTTTGAATAAACAGTAATTTTTGACATGGATATGACCTTCTTTCTTTGAACTAATATACTCATCATACTGTATTTCCAAATAAAAAACAACTACATGTTGATCGCTTTATTAAATGCGACACAATATATAGTTGTTTTACTTAAAAATGATAATATTTAAACTAATTCATTCTGAATGGATAAACGGCCTCATGATGACCGACATAATCCGTAAAGTATAATTTGAAATTATATTTATTCTGATAAGTTTGGATTAATTTGTATAAATCGTCTTCTTGGCCTTTTTCTTTTATTTCACTGAAATGACCAATAACCACAAATTTCATTTTATCCAAAATATTTAATAAATCAAGCTGTGAAAAGTAACTACGCATTTTATTAATATCTCCTAACTGACCTTCAAGAAGTAAGCCTTCTGCATTTGCAATATTAAAATATGGTGTCCCAGCTAATTTTAAATAGCATCGGATATTTCCACCGATAATAAGCGCACTTTCATCAATTTTGTTTGGTGTTGTACTCCCTCTATCAATCCGTTCATTATTAAATAGCACACGTTTAAAACTATCTTTTGCAACGCCTGTATTATCTTTAATGATATTCGTTGCTAAAAAGTTTACAGCTTTGACGTTTGTCTTTAATAATAAAGCATTAATAATCACTGTATTGTCACTATAACCTAAATAAAACTTATCAGAAATAGTTTCAATCGCTCGCCAATCATCTTCAGTAAATTGGTTTAAAACTTCTAACGCCAAGTCTCCCCCTGATAAGTCGAAAATGGCTTTGATATTAGGATCTATCAAGGCATTGTACAATTCTTCTTTTCGGTAAGTAGCGTCATGTGTTTCATTATTAATGGGATCAATATATATAGTAGGGCTAATATGAACTTTTAGATCAAATTCATTAACCAAACAATCATATAATGATGTTATCTTTAATCTTACTTGTTCATCTAAGTCTAGTCCGTTCGAACAACCAAGCAAGATAACTTCATCATCAGAATTCAGGTGCATATTATCATCACTTTCTATATCAAGTTTTTTTAAGAAGCATTTGCTTCCATCTCTACTAATTTTTCCATAAGTTCGTGCAAATGTCCAATTTCTAAGTTAGCAATTTCTTCTTTACTGTAAACATTCGCAATTTTTCCTTGATGGAGAACAACGATACGGTCACCATATTTAATTGCATCTTGCATATGATGCGTAATCATTAAAGTAGTTAAATTGTTTTCTGTTACCATTTTGTGTGTCATTTCCATAACTTGTTTAGCAGTACGAGGGTCTAACGCTGATGTATGCTCATCTAATAATAACAGTTGGGGTTTTTGAATCGTCGCCATAACTAAAGAGATGATTTGTCTCTGTCCTCCAGATAGATATTCTATGGGTAAATCTAAGCGTTTTTCTAAATCTAAATTAAACTGAGAAATATACTCTGCCATTTCTGCCTTATTATCAGCATTTAAAGATAGAGACAAACCACGTTTTTTACCACGTTTACTTGCTAACATTAGATTCTCGAATACTGACATACGAGGAGCTGTTCCCATACTTGGGTTTTGGAAAACTCTTGCAACAATACTGGCACGCTTGATTTGAGGGATTTTTGTAATATCCGTATTATTTAATAAAATGCTTCCTTCATCGGGTTCGATATGCCCTGTAAGAGCATTAAATAACGTGGATTTCCCTGCCCCATTCGTTCCTATGATCGCAATAATCTCACCTTGTTTTACTGAGAGAGTAATATCTTCTAACCCTTTGACAATATCTCCTGTTCTTCGTTGAAAAACTTTGGATACATGGTTTAATTCTAAATAATTTTCTGTCATCATTACACTCTCCTTCCTATAATTTTCCTAGTTTAGCTTTATTTAAGCCCATCTTCTTAGAAATAGCTGGTAATGCTAAGAATATAGCTAACACCAAGGCTGAGATTAATCTAAAGTCGTTTGGATTAAAGCCTAATTGAAGAACAAAGACAATTATTAATCGATAAATCACTGATCCAACAACGATTGAAATAAAACGCCCAGATAATTTCATTTGTTTTCTAAAGATAACTTCTCCGATAACAATTGAAGACATAGCAACAACTACGGTTCCTGTCCCCATCTGAACATCTGAGAACCCATTATCTTGTGCAACTAAAGCACCACTTAGTGCAATAAATCCATTGGCAAACATTAATGCTAGACGTTTCATTGTATTTGTTTTAATTCCGAATGAAGCCGCCATAATTTCATTATCACCGGTTGCAATAATCGCTTGTCCTAAATCTGTCTTAAATAAATAAGTCATAAAAAGGATAACAAGTAAAACAACAATTAAGCCAACAATAGCTCTTTGATATTGAACACTTTCAATCGCTTCACTTAAGTAACTATAGATTGTATCAAAACCACGTAAGCTTAAGTTCGGACTCCCCATGACACGTAAGTTGATCGAATAAAACCCAGTTAGGGAAATAATACTAGCAAGTAAAGCAGGAATATCAAAATACGTTGTTAATATTCCTGTTACTAGACCAGCTAACATTCCAGTAATAATAGAAGCAAAAGTGGCGACAATTGGGTTAACACCCATTGTAATTAATGTAACTGCCGAAGCAGCACCTAAAGTGAATGATGCCTCGCTGGTTAAATCGGCGAATCGTAGGATTCTGAAACTAATGTATAGTCCCAATCCCATAATTCCCCATAATATTCCTTGGTAAACTGCACTAAAATAAATACTCATACTAACAACTACTCCTCACCTAAACGGTCCTTAATATCCATCACTTCAGAAGCAAGCTCTTCTGGTACTTCAATACCTAAACGATCAGCTGTTTCAAAGTTAATCACAGGTTGTAATTCATCTAAAAATCGCACGGGTGTCTCACCTGGATTTGCACCATCGATGATTTCTTTGGCAACATCTGTTGCTAATAATCCGATATCTTTCTGGTTAATTGCTACAGCTGATAATGCCCCTTGCCCTACCATCACGTCAACCGTTGTAAAGACTGGAATTCCAGCTGCATCTGTTGCATCTAATAAAGTTTCAAAAGCACTTGCAATCGTATTATCTGAACCAACATAGATTGCATCGACTTCGCTAGCTAAAGTTTGAGCCACTAATTGCATGTCCATTGTAGAAGCAATTCCTTCAATTTGAACTTCTAAGCCCATTTCTTCTGCAACTGCTGCTGCTTGTTCAGTTTCTGCCAATGAATTGTCTTCACTTGTTGTATAGATCATACCTACTTTTTGCACATCTGGTTGTAATTGTAATAATAATTCAAATTGATCTTCATATGGTACTGCATCACTTGCACCAGTAATGTTTTCGCCTGGATTTTCTAAATCATCAACAATTCCTGCTGAAACAGGATCAGTGACCCCGGTCATAATAATTGGAATATCTGATGTCACATTTTGAAACGCTTGTGCTACCGGAGTCGTAATGGCGAAAATCATATCAGGCTCTTCCGCCACTACACTTTGAGCGATCGTTGAGAGGATGTTTAAATCTCCTTCAGCGTTTTGGTAATTAATCGTTAAGTTTTCACCTTCAGTATATCCGTGTTCCGCTAGCCCATCATAGACACCTTGTCGGATATCATCGAGTGAACTATGCGTAACTAATTGAACAACCGCTACATCTAATGAATCTTCTTGAGCGAAAGCCTCTTTTGTTGTTGTACTTGATACAACGACTAATGCCAGTGCAACCATTGCTAAGATAAGTTTTTGTAATTTTTTCATTTTTATTCTCCTTTTATATAAAAAACAGCCGACACATACAATCTGTGTGTCAGCTTAATAAAGCATAAAAAAAGACCACATAGATTGTAAGACTACAAACTCTATGTGGTAAACTGGATTAAGAGCCACATAGATACAGTTTCAGTTAAATTCAAACTGGGCTGTATCCATGGAACGGATTCCAAGTCTACAACCTATCTACGCCAGCTTTGCCAGATTAAATTAATTTTGTTGTTAACTTGGTTCGTCATATTCATTGGCCCCTTTCGTATTTGTTAATACAATGATACAACCTCGTCAAATATATGTCAACCATTTCTATTCTTTTTTTAATCTTTCTTTAATAATCGGCTACGTTTTGATAATTAGTAATTTAAGCTTATTTAATGTACAATAATAGTCTGGTAAAATCATGTTATTAAAGGGGGTTTGGTTGATGTCATTTGATGGCTTTTATACACACAAAATTACAGAAGAGCTAACTTCCAAACTAAAAAATGGACGCATACATAAAATTTATCAACCGTTTGAACAAGAATTACAATTCGTTATCCGATCAAATCGTACCAATTACCGAATGGATGCTTCGATTCATCCAACCTACTATCGCTTACACTTGACTGATGAGAAATCGAATAACCCACAACAAGCACCTATGTTTTGTATGTTATTACGAAAACATCTGGAAAATGCAACGGTATTGGATATTCGTCAATATGAAAATGACCGAATCATCACATTTGAATTAAGTGGTCGCGATGAACTGGGTGATCTACAAAGTTATTTACTTATCTTTGAATTAATGGGTCGTCACAGTAATATTATATTGGTTAATCCAGTTACGAATAAAATCATTGATTGCATTAAACATATTCCGCCAAGTATGAATAGTTTTAGAAGTTTACAACCAGGTGCTGAATATATCTTACCACCTAAGAATGAAAACCAAGAAAACATCTTACAATTGAGTGAAGCTCAATTAAACGAGTTCGCGACTGAAAACCAAGAATTACTCGCAACAGGTAAAGCATCTAAAGTGATTCAAGGGATGTCTGGTCTCGCTAGTAAACAAATTACCGCGTGGATAAATGATGACCAGTTGACAGCGTATCAAGCCCTTGAAAAATATTTACACGAGTTAAAGACAGGCCAACCCGTCATATTTAGAACTGACAATCAAATGAAATTTTACGCAATGGATCTGCCCTATCTTAAAGGTGAACGAGATTATTATGAATCATTAAGTAGATCACTGGATGTCTTCTATAATCAAAAAGTTCGTTTAGATCGAGTTAAGCAATTATCTGGTGATTTGATTCAACGAATTAAACAAATCATTGAAAAAAATTATCATAAATTAGAGAACTTAGAAAAAGACCGACAAGTCGCTCAAGATGCGGATACTTATCGTCTAAAAGGTGAATTAATCAATGCCTTTTCGTATCAAATCGAAAAAGGTCAATCTTCTACCGTTGTAGCTAATTATTACGATAACAATGAACCTTATACCATTGAATTAAATCCTAGAAAGACACCGTCAGAGAATAGTCAAACTTATTTCAAACGCTATACCAAATACCGTGACTCATTACGTTTTATTGAAAAACAAGAAAAATTAGCACAGCAAGAAATTGAATATTTGGATTCAGTCCTTGTTCAACTTGAACAAGCAGAAATTGAAGACATTGAAGATATTAAAGCTGAGTTAATTCGAGAGGGTTACGGCGGTAAACGGAATAAGTCCGTTAAAAAACGAGCAAAATCTAAATCTAAGCCCCGTCGCTATCAATCAAGTGATGGTGTGATGATATATGTTGGTCGTAATAACCAACAAAACGATGAATTAAGTATGCGCAAAGCAAGTAAAAACCACTGGTGGTTACATACTAAAGATATTCCAGGAGCGCATGTGATTGTCGAATCTGACAAGCCTAGTGATCAAACGATGACAGAGGCGGCTGAAATAGCCGCTTACTACTCTAAATCGCAAAATTCTGCCAATGTCCCTGTCGATACAGTCCAAGTGAAGCACTTACGTAAGCCTAATGGTGCTAAACCAGGTTATGTGATTTATGAAGGTCAAAATACATTATTTGTCACACCTGTAGAGATGAAAATAAACGAACTAAATATGAATGGATAATTTAAAACCGATCCGCTACCTAGTTTTTTGAACTAAGTAGCAGATCGGTTTTTATTTTTCTAATAGTTGAATTGCAATAATTATTGCGACAATTTTTTATTTACTCAATTAATAAGAGTTCGTGTAAAAATACTTCCAAAGGTGTTTGGTAATCTAAGCA